>JANMDL010000407.1:0-9235 GCA_031376295.1 Chitinophagales bacterium | reverse complement strand
TTATAAACACCACCCATATAGGACAGTCCAAGCTCTCCAATTTTATTATGCCTTACTGCAATTTTTCCTGTAAATAATGGTGTGCCACTTGCCAATTCTTCAAATCGTTCCGTATTGTCTTTAGATGCCGGTAAAAAAGTTTTGTTTTCAGGGTTGTCAACGATGGAATTATCAAACCCACTGCTGGCATAAATTTCGTACCCAAACATCCAGTTTTTACTGTACTTTTTTCCATACAGGCCAAAGCCTGCATTGCTCCAGGTAGCTGGTAACAGTTGTGAAGCAGCAATGGGGCGATCTGTAAATTCCCATTTGGGGCCATCATGGTTCTGATTAAAAGCACCAATTGGGTTTATAATCATGCCGCCACGCAAATTCAGTAATGGGTTTAGTTCTATATCTATCGCTGCAAACTCTATTGCAATTTCCTTTTCGGCAGGTTCAAATTCAATTTCACTCAAAAATTTTATCCGTTTACCAATAGTAGATGCAACAAATAAAGTCATCCGCCTGAACTGGAACTGATGTCCGTCACTTACTCCATCTGTACCAATATTCTGCCAGTTGGCTTCCATATATCCACCAAGTGATACCGGCAATTTACCAACTGCCACAAACGGGCGTGCATACACGGCATCCATATTTAAGGTTCGTGCAATGGTATCTGCAGGCTTGTTCCGTAATAAATCCGGATCAATTTGTGCCTGTGCATTTACTGAAATAATCACCAGTATTAAGGCGGATACATATTTCATTTTTTTAAAGATATTTTAAGCATATTTCCCTCTACTGTTACAGGGAATGAACGAAGGTTTTTATCTGCAGGGCCATTTGTAAGCACCCCTTTATTATCAAATTCGCTGCCGTGTGCCGGACATTGCAATTTATCGCCAAACACCTGCAACTCAGCTCCCTGGTGGGGACAACTGAGCCACAATGCAGCATAGTTTTGTGCATCAAACCTGTACAGGCAGATAGGATATTTTAAAGTATCATTATTGAGGATGATGTATTTTTTAAAATAAGTATTTTTTGCTGCCCTGGTTTCAAAATCTGTTACGGCAACCAGTAAACTATCTTTTTTAATAGTACCTGTTATTGTTTTTGAAGCGCCACAACTTTGTAATAAAACAGCCATAACGCCGCCACCGGCACAGGCAAATCCACAAGACTTTAAAAATTCTTTTCTATCCATACTTACAATGATTTTAAAAATTTAAGCAGGGCGCTTTTATCTGCAGGTGGTAACTGCACATATTTATTTTTACTTTGTAATGCTTCGCCATCGTGCATTTCAATGGCCTGCTCAACTGATGAGGCCCTGCCATCATGCATCAAAAAATATTGTCCGCCCTGTGAGTTGGGAGAAAGCCCAAGCCCCCATAATGCAGGAGTCTTCCATTCGTATGTTTTTGCACTCCCTTCAGTGTATCCATCATCCAGGCCACTGCCCATGTCGTGTAATAACATATCTGTGTATGGAAAAAATAATTTGTTACTAAGTGGTTCAATGGGCGAATAACCGGTAGTAAGTGCCAGGCTGTGACACCCTGAACAGTTAATTTGAGTAAACAAATTTTTGCCTTTAATTACCTCTGCATCAGTTTGATTTCTTTGGATGGGGGCTTTCAGTGTTTTTAAATAAAAAATAACATCATTCATTTTTTGGTTTGACACTTCGGGGTCTATAGCCAGGCCTGTGTACACGTCAATGGGATCGAAGGAAGAAGCGATACCCATATCCTGGTTGTAGGCGTTTACCGTTTGGTGTAACAAATCATAAGCCGATGCTTTTTTACCAAAGCGGCAAAGGTATTTCCCATTATTTACTACAGCGTTTGGAGCAAGTGTAATTGTATTGGGTATCGTTGCCCAACCCGGCACACCCGAAATACCGTCGCCATTAATATCATTGGGGTCGGCTGCATTAATAATGGTTTGGTCGGTTACAAATTGCAAAAAGCCCAACCCTGTAAATGCAGGCGGTGTAAATTTTGCGGAAGTTGCGCCAACGGGAATTTGCTCTGGCTGAAAACCCTGCACGGCCCTGTTTTGTAATTGCGGGCCGCCCAAATGTAAAAATTGATTACCTGTACTATCTATCTGGCCAAATCGTGTGAGTGTGGTAAAAGGGGTTCCTTTTCCATCGCCTGCGTGGCAGGAAATACAACTACTGGCAACAAACAAAGGCCCTAAACCGGTGGAGGCTGTAAAAACCTCGTTAACATTGGCATCACCTCTTAAAAATTGAATATTTTGCTCAAACGTAAGCCCGGCTACTGTTCCATCAAGCACTTCATCTTCAGCAGGGGGCGATGGCTGCAGTTTGTTACAGGCCTGTATAATTACAATAAATGCCACCAAACAAAACATCACGCCATATATTTTTATCATATCAGCAAAAGTATATATGTTAGGCTAATCTAACAAATAAAGTTTTAATTATTTCAGTACATTTGCCAGGTCATTAAATAAAAGGATAAAAATGGTGTCATACACGGAAGAGAATTATCTGAAAGCCCTGTTTAAAATCACTTTTGAAAGTGGCACAAACGAAGCCGGAACAAATGAATTAGCCACGCATTTGACTGTAAAACCTGCAACAGTTAACGATATGCTCAAAAAACTGAAAGAGAAAGCGTTAGTTGACTATGAAAAGTATGGAAAAATAAGATTGACAGGCAATGGAAAGAAAATTGGCCTTGAAATTGTGAGAAAGCACCGTCTTTGGGAAACATTTTTATACGAAAAATTAGAGTTTAGCTGGGATGAGGTGCATGAAGTAGCCGAACAATTAGAGCATATACAATCGCCTAAATTAATTGAGAAATTAGATAAATTTTTAAATTTCCCGGAATTTGACCCGCACGGAGACCCTATACCAAATACTGACGGTGAGCTGAAAGTTCAATTCAAAAAAACTTTATCCGAAATTGAAATTGGTGATAGTTGTAAAATGGTGGCAGTTAAAGATAATTCAAGCCCGTTTTTACAATATGTTGTCAATGTTGGCCTCAGCCTGCATAAAAAAATAAAGGTTTTATCCAAACAGGAATATGACGCAATTACTGTAATTGAAGTCAATGGAAAAAAATCAAGTGTGAGCCAGAAATTTACCGACAATATTTTTGTTGTGTAATAAAAATTGGTAAATCAAGTACATATTGTACTGTCATTTATGAATACTATACAGCTCAGTATGATTTTGTTACAGCCTTCTTAAGTCAGCAGCTCAGCTATAATGTGAGTAAGTACAGGCTTATTAATAGGCAGCGACGGTGTAACATATCAAACCAAATAATTTTACATTTCCGCATAAAAAAAGGGCAGTGCTTCCACTACCCTTTAAAGAACCATTATAACCAGCTATTTTAGCAATGCTGCAACGGCACTTTCCAGCGCAGCTCCTTCAGCATCAATTTTTACAATTTTACCTTCCTTGTCAAGCAGGTATGTGGCAGGTATTCCCTCAATGCCATAGCTTGTAATAACATCCGCTTCCCAGCCTTTGGGGTCGAGCAGCGAGGTATAATTCATTTTAAAATATTTTACGGCTTTCACCCACTGGCTTCGTTTGCTGTCGATAGACACTGCCACTACTTCAAAACCCTTTGCCTTATACTTGTTATACAACTTAATTACAGAAGGTATGCTTTCCCGGCAGGGGCCACACCAGCTTGCCCAAAAATCAAGCAGCACCACCTTGCCTTTAAACGACGAAAGGCTTACGATAGTACCTTTAGCATCGGGCAATGATATTTCGGGTGCCTGCTCACCTACCCTGGGCTGAGCCGCTGCAATAAAAGCAATGGCAACCCACAGGCATACTAAACTCAGTTTCTTCATTTTTTTCTTTTTTTATTCAACACATTTAAAAAATTATACTCCAGCCGCAGCACATAACTCTGGTTACTCATACGGTGTACATTACTCCAAACAGTAAACCTTGCCCCGATATCCACCTTTGCGATACTGTTAAAAATAAATTGTACCGCCGGGGCAAAATCAGCATAACTGCCCATTTTCTCCCCCAGCACTGTACCCAGCAACTCTGCATACAGGTTAATATTGGTTTGCCGGTAACTAACATACTGCCCCGGAAAAAGCAGGTAACCTGCCGAAGCAGTATAGTTTAACCCGTACCGTGGCTGAGAAGGCAATAATCTTTGTTTACCATTTTTAAGTGCATTGGTGAACGACAACGAGGATGAAACGGCCAGTTTGTGTTTTAATTGTGTGGCGATGATGCCTGCCTGCCAGCCTGAGTTATTGCCATCCAGGTCAATTTCCTGTGCTATATGCCCATTGTAGCCGGTATGCTCAACCGGGCCGCTGCCATGGTCAACTATATACTTATAAGCCGTTTGATACACAGAAGGATTGTTGCTGATGCTTACCTTGCCAAAAGCTGCCATCCTGAAATGACTGTGTACGGCATCCTGAGAAAGAAAACGATACTTGGCATAGAGGCTTCCTCCTTCGGCTTTGTAAGTACCGGTATACACATCGGACACATACAAATTGCCATGTATCATCAGGTTTTTTGAGAGTCCAAACATGGTTTCCAGTTCCAGCCTGTTGCGCAGGTTATTGTCTTCCTTCATGTTCATCAACCGGGTACCCAGCCTTATACCAATACTGTTTTTTGCCATATTACTGGCAGGCTCGGTAGCTACAAAAAGCTCCTGCGCATTCAAAGATGCCATTATACCTGTAGCCATTATTACTGCTGCAATTTTCTTCATAACAAAAAATTTAACCCCGCCGCAACTCAATGAAGCTGCGGAGGGGCGGGTTTACTTAAATGGTTACATGATAAATACGGGCACCCACGGGCAAGCCGGTTTGCGTGCAGCAATCGCCTGCTACACCTGTGTCGTAACATTTCATTTTTGTAAACGCCTTATTTTTCTTAAATTCCTTGTTGCTTACAAAGCCCTTGTCCAGCAAACGGATTGTTTTGCTGCCATTGAGCACCTGCTGCTTTACATTTAAAAAATGCAGGCTGCGGCCATCCACCACGATGTGCGTATCTGTCTGTGCCTTTACGTTGTCAAATTGTACTACTGCAGAAAATGAAGTCACAGAAAATCCTGCATCTTCCACCATTTGTTTCAGTTGATCAAAATCGGCAACGCTACCAGCCCTGATCTTTACATCAAAAGTGGAATTTTTTATATTGGCTTCCACAGCTTCCACAAAATCGAGTGTTGTAAGCGCTTTGTATATGGCTCTGCTGCACATACTGCAGGTAAGGCCGCTCGCCTGTAAAAAAACCTTTGTAACCTGTGCCTGCGAACTGAATGCCAGTACAAGACAGCACAATACCAATAACTTTTTCATGTTGTATGTATTTAAAAGTTACTGTTTTACCGGTGCTTCCTTTCTATCATACTGGCAGCAGTCATGCAATTTAGTGTAGGCCGCATTGTCAGCAGTGTAATCCTGTGTATCATACCCTGTTTTGGCAATGGCTTCCTGTATTTTTGCATTGGAAGATTTACCTGTATTATATGTTACCTGCAGCACTTTGCTGTCTTCGTTCCAACTGGCTTTTGTGGCGCCGGCAGTTTTGGCTGCTTTTTCTATTTTGGTTTTACACATACCGCAATTGCCCCATACTTTAATGGTTTCTTTTTTAACGGCACCTTTTTGTGCAAACGATGTATTACTGATGAATAAGCTGAACAGAATGCCAGCTATAATTTTTAATGATTTCATTGTATAAAATTTAAACTTGTAAATAATGATTGGCCATACTTATGGCGCATAACCTGTAACCATGGCAACAGGAAAATAACAAAACGATTACATTTTAAATTCTGAAAACGCAGTTGGCAATATTGATTGAGGGGCCGCCAATATCGGGCGGGGAATGTACAGGTGTTTGAACGCTGGCAGGCAGCAAAGGTTGCAGCCATAAAGTGTAACCGTCAGCTCTATGTATTATGGCAACCTGGCCTGCATCAAAACAAATGGCATTGGTTACATTTTTATGAGAGTCGTCTAACTTGTAAATTTTCAGTTCATCATGGCAGCAACCGTTCTTTTTTTCGGTCATCCCGCATTTGCCGCATTTATCATCATGCCCACCGTACAATTCCACCCCGGCCAGTTCTCCCATACAGTAATGCGCTTCCATCACCACTCCCGAAGAAACAGCGAGGTACAAAACTGCCAGTATGCCAATAAGAATTTTTTTCATTTTCTGATACTGCAAAGTAAGTCAAATTACCTGATTTATTATACCTTTTACCTGCAGAAATTGCACTGGCAGCCATATTTTAACATTTCAAGGTAACTGGTAAGCCAAACAGACGCCCCATTATTGTAAAGCCCTATGCCTGTTTGTTATATAAAAAACTTCTCATCCCGCATAATATTATACAGAATAATGCGTTTTTGATGGGAATAGCCCGTTTTTTGACACAAATAAGGGTCGGATTACAGGCTGTACATCCAATATCTAAGCTGTTTCGAACAAAAAGAAACAGTAAACAAACATGAAACTCTTGATTTTCCCTAATAAAATCATTTGCGTTTTCGCTTTGATATTTTCCTTCAGCGTAACGTGCATTTCCCAGGTAAAAGTGGGAAACAATGCCACCATTATCAACCCCAATGCCATTTTTGAGATAGAATCAAGCGACAAAGGCTTTTTGTTGCCCCGCCTGGCGTTAAGAGCCACTACAAGCCCTTATCCCCTTACTGCCTTTGTAGCAGGTATGCTGGTGTATGATACCGCAACAGTTGGCGATGTAACCCCCGGTTTATATTATTGTGATGGCACAAAATGGATCAGGTCGTCCAATGGCGACAACAATTCCGGGCCTGAAAACGCATGGAACCTGACTGGCAATACTGGAACCCGGCCGGACATCAATTTTATAGGTACTACTGACAACAAGGATCTGGTATTTAAAACCAATGGCATTGAGCGGTTACGGTTAACCAAAGACGGCTGGCTGGGTGCAGGCGTTTCTGACCCAAAGGCGGCACTTCATATTAAAGGCCAGGTAATGATTGATTCGGTTGAAGCCGGCAATATGGGTACCGATAGCTTGCTGGTTATTTCTGCTGCAGATGGCAGGGTAAAAGCTGTGAATGCCAGCCATTTAATGTCAGGTGTTAAAAAAACAACCAGGATAGTAGCCGTTTCCGGTCAAACTAGTTTTATTACACCCGCAACCATTTCCGATGCCGACAGAGTTTCATTATACCGCAATGGCATACTAATCAATTTTACAGTAACCGGTACTAACACCATTGCTGCAGAAATTGCTTCCATAGCCGGAGATGAAATTAAAATCATACAAATTCTTTAAATAAAATAAATAATGAAATGATTCCAACAAACAAATTGTAGCAATTATCCAAAACTTTAAACAACAATTAAAATCTGATATTTTTAAAACAAAACAACAATTATGCAAAAATTAATCCTCTTCACCGTGTTTCTATGTGCAATAGTATTCAGCGCAAGAGCACAAAAAATTGCCACTAAGGCAGTAGACAACAAGGGTACTATCAAGTGGGTACTCGACAGCTCAAGTGCTGTAATTACGCTTGCAGACAGTACGTTGCTGTATGTAACCCCCAGTCAGTTACGTGACAGCCTTGCCGGAACATTAAGGGCTTCTGATACGGCCAGCATGCTTGCTAACTACATTAATGCAGCTATTAATGGCCTTACAAAAGACGGGCAAACAGTAAAGCTGGGCGGCGCCTTAATTGAGCCGACTACCATTACCACTACTGCAGCCAATTTCTTAGCCATTACCGGCCTTACATCAGGGTCTACCACTACTGATAGTGTGCTGGTAACCGATCCCACCACCGGCCAGGTAAAGGTAATATCGGCAGCAGCTTTGTTCAATGCACTCTCCTTTGAGAATGGTTTGACAAAAACGGGTAATACGGTTAAACTGGGCGGAATTTTGTCAGAAGCCACAACCATTACCACCGATGCCACCAACGTACTGAAAATTGCAGGCCTGCAAAGCGGCAATGTTGCAACAGACAGCGTGGTAGTAACTACGGATGATGGTACATTGAAGAAAGTATCTGCAACCACTTTATTGCAAAGCGGCAGCCAGGAATTTACAACAGTACTTGGCGACAGAATATTTAACGTACCCAATATGCCGCCAAATTCTTCAAGGGTTTGGGTGTACAGAAATGGTGTAAAATTAGTATCAGGTACTGATTACACTGCTGCTGCAGGCGTAGTAACCCTTAGCATTGGCATGGGTGGCCTTGTTGCAGATGATGACGTTATTGAAGTTCAATGGGTTAAATAACCCTTCAGAGCAATAGATTTAGATTCCCTTTAATCCGGCAAAACCTCCGGACTAAAGGGAATTTATAAAAAAGAAAAATTGAAAAAAAAACTTTTCCCTTTAATTGTCGTACTGCTCTCCTGCTCAAAGATATTCGGGCAGGTAACGGCAGTTGACCCGAAGGGAACAAAAGTTTTTGTAGACAGCAGCAAATGGAAAATAACCGGCAACGATATAAGTAATAAAAATTCAGGCAATGTAGGAATTGGAATAGCAACGCCCATTTTTAAATTAGATGTGGCCGCAGCAACAAACCCCCTGCGCCTGCTGGGATTGCAAAATGGCAATTCACTTACTGACAGTCTTGTTTCTGTTCAAAATGGTGTGATAAAAAGATTAGCCCCTATCTCCACCTTTATCGTAAACAAAAACGACAGCACCACGGCCAGCAATGGCCTGAACTTAAATGGCAAAGATGTTCGCCTCGGTGGCAACCTTACACAAGCAACAACCATTACCAATAATGCCAATCCCCTTACCATTGCAACTGGCGGAACGGCTTTAAATATAACTGGCTTAACAAACGGTACATCCACAACCGATAGTTTGATGGTGGTACAAAATGGCACAGTCAAAAAACTGGCGCCTATCTCTACCTTTATCACAAACAGAAACGATAGTACCACTGCCAGCAACGGCTTAAACTTAAATGGAAAAGATGTGCGCCTCGGTGGTAACCTTACCCAAGCAACAACCATTACCAACAATGCCAATCCCCTTACCATTGCAACAGGCGGAACAGCGCTCAACATTACCGGCTTAACAAACGGTACATCCACAACAGATAGTTTGATGGTGGTGCAAAATGGAGCAGTGAAAAAACTGGCGCCTATCTCAACTTTTATAAAAAACAAAAACGAAGTTAACACAAACAGATACACCTTAATATTAAATCT
>JANMDL010000397.1:0-6308 GCA_031376295.1 Chitinophagales bacterium | reverse complement strand
CCATAAAAGAAAAAAGGCACTTCAGTTTTGAAATGCCTTTTTAAAAAGATTCATATTTTTTTACTGCCACATACAGATAATTACCGCAGCAATAATATTGCCCGCAATGGCATAGCCCCCGTTTATCAACCACAAGCCCATGGGTTTTTTTTCGTACAGGTAATTGATGCCGATACTGCATGCACAGAAACAAACACCGGTTAAAGCACCCAGTTTTACTCCACTCATCCAGTAATCACTCAAATCCATCCTGCTGGCTAAAATGGCAATGGCAAGGCTTTGCACAAACATCAGTACAAAAGAACCGAACATGGTAACAGCCACACCCTTTTTGGCATTTGGGTCGTTCATGTCTATCTTGTTATAGGCTATCCATTTGTTCTTAAATAAAAATGAATACCAAAGCGCTCCCAATGCAAAATAGGCAACTGCTGCGACAAGAACAGTTGGCCAAACAATGTAGTCAAACAAACTTCCCATGATTAATTAGTTTTAGTGATAAAGCAGTAAGATAAACAGTCTTTTTGAAAAATGCAAGCTGGAAAATAGTTCAAAGTTTAATAGTTCAAAGTTGAAAGCCCGTTGCAGTTCAGCATAAAGCCAACTTTGAACCTCTGAACTTTGAACTCATGAACTTTTACCCTCCATAAACTTCACCAACCCCTCCTTCGCCTGCTTCCGCACCTTATTTTGCAAAAAACTGGTGCGGCCCAGCAAAATACCCGGCAAGCCCAGTGCCATTGCACACCATTTACTCAGCCTGAAAGCGTCAGAATGTTCAATAATTTTCCCATCGGCAAAACGCATGTGTGCCTTTATATGGTTTTCAATCCTGCGCCCCGTTTTTGAAAAGGTATACACAGCCACCCATTTACAGGTACCGTACTCATCATCTGCCGTTACTTCCGAAAAGCTAAGTGAAAAATCTTTGGCTCTATTGCAAAGCATTTGCCACATAGCCTTTACTTCATCACCCTTCAGCAGCCCAAAGGCCGGATCGCTGAAAACAATATCATCGCTGTATAAAGCCGTCATGCCCTGCCAGTCCATTTGCTGAAAGCAGGTATAAAACCGGCTCATAATCTGTTCATTGCTATTCATAAAATAAATATGCAGGGGTTGCCTTACATTTGGTAAATTTAGCAATCTAAAATAAGAGTAATGAAAAAAATATTGCTGCTTTTGGCATTAATAGCCAACTGTTTTGTAACTATGGCGCAAGCCTGGGCCGAAGACAGTGCCTGGGTGAGTAACAATTACCGTAAGGTGGAACGCATGATTCCGGCAAGAGATGGTGCAAAGCTGTTTACTGCCATTTATATGCCGAAGGATTCATCTGTAAAACACCCCATACTTTTTAACCGTACACCTTATTCCTGCGCACCTTATGGCGAAAATAAAATAAGCGCCAGGTTGTATGGGAGCTACTGGGTCAACTATTTAAAAATGGGCTATATCATTGCCATACAGGATGTACGTGGACGCTACATGAGTGAGGGTGACTTTGTGGATGTAAGGCCATTTAACCCCGAAAAGAAAGGTGCTGAATTTGATGAAGCAAGTGATACCTATGATGCTATTGACTGGATGGTAAAAAATATTCCTGCAAATAATGGCAGAGTAGGTGTGTTCGGCATTTCTTACCCGGGTTTTTACAGTACCATGGCGGCATTGAGCGGTCATCCGGCTTTAAAAGCAGTATCTCCGCAGGCACCGGTTACTGATTGGTTTATGGGCGACGATTTTCACCACAATGGCGCTTTTATGCTGATGGATGGATTTGATTTTTACTCTGGTTTTGGAAAGCCAAGGCCTAAGCCCACTACCAAGGGCAGTCCAGGCTATAATGTAACTACGCCTGACAACTACGATTTTTACCTCCGCACAGGGGCACTCAAAAACTTTTCGGCATTAATGGGCGACAGCATTGCTTTCTGGAAAGACCTGATGAGCCACCCCGATTACGATGACTGGTGGAAAGCCAGAAACCCAAGGAATTTTGTATCAAAAATAAAACCTGCCATGTTGGTAGTGGGTGGCCTGTTTGATGCAGAAGATTGCTATGGTGCGTGGAACCTGTACAAGGCAATAGAAACCAAAAATAGAAATGTGGATAACCGGCTTGTGATGGGACCATGGTTTCACGGTGGCTGGGGTGGCAGGGGCGATGGCAGCTTTATAGGCAATATCCGCTTTGGCAGCAAAACAAGTGAGTATTACCAGCGGGAAATAGAAATACCTTTTTTTAATTTTTATCTTAACCTGAAAGGAACAGTAAGTGGTATTGCAGAAGCTAATATTTTTTTTACAGGCGAAAATGAATGGAAAAAATTAAAACAGTGGCCACCAGAGGATATGGAGTACAAAGCCTTTGCATTAGCAGCAGGTGGAAAATTAGTGACTGAGGCACCAGTGACAAACAAAGCAATATCATTCAGCGAATTCACAAGCGACCCGGCACACCCAGTGCCTTATACCGAAGATGTGCACCTGGACAGAACAAGGGAATACATGACAGATGACCAGCGCTTTGCAAGCCGCAGACCGGATGTGCTTACATTTACCACAGAAGTACTGAGGAGCGACCTTACCCTGGGTGGCCCGGTTACCGCTGACCTGAAAGTAAGCCTGTCAACTACCGATGCCGATTTTGTAGTGAAGATAATAGATGTGTTTCCTGATGACTTTAAATACAATGAGGCAACAGACGGGCAGGGTAATGGGAAAGAATACCCAATGGGCGGTTACCAGATGCTGGTGCGTGGCGAAATTATGCGTGGCAGGTACCGCAATAGTTTTGAAAAGCCCGAAGCATTTGTACCGGGTAAAATAACACCGGTAAAATTTGTTTTACCCGATGTGGCGCATACTTTTAAAAAGGGCCACAGAATTATGGTGCAGGTTCAGAGCAGCTGGTTTCCCATAGCAGACAGAAACCCGCAGCAGTTTGTTAATATTTACAAGGCAAATGATGCAGACTTTATTAAATCTATGATAAAAATTTACCATGATGCTGCAAATGCAAGCAGTATAATTTTACCGGTATTAAAAAAATAACAATGAAATATTCAATCATCGTACTCAATGTGCTGCTTTGTTGCGGAGCAATGGCACAAGGTAATTATGTAAAAGACAATTACAACAAACTTGATACACTGATTCAAATGCGGGATGGGGTGAAATTGTACACCGTTATTTTTACACCAAAAGATCAGTCTCAGCAATACCCCATACTGATGGAACGGACCCCATATTCAGCCGGGCCTTACGGCAACAGTTACCCCCGCAGCGCAGGGCCTAACGATTCGCTGATGAAGGAAAAATATATTTTTGTATCACAGGATGTGCGGGGCCGCTATATGAGCGAAGGCCTCAACCTGGAGGTAACGCCGCACATTGCCAATAAAAAAAATAAAACGGATGTGGACGAAAGCAGCGATACGTACGATACGGTTGACTGGTTGTTGAAAAATATAAAAAACAATAATGGGAGGGTGGGGCTGCACGGTATTTCATATCCGGGGTTTTATGCCACTGCCAGCCTGCCGGATGCACATCCTGCCATTAAAGCAGTAAGCCCGCAGGCACCTGTAACCGATGAGTTTATTGGTGATGATGCCAATCACAATGGCGCTTTTTTCTTGATGGACAACTTTGGTTTCATGGGTTTTTTTGACAGGGAAAGAACCGGCCCGGTAAAAAACTACAACAAATCACTTTTTAATGTTTCTTACAAAGATGCTTACCATTTTTTCCTTAAAATGGGCAGTGTAAAAAACACCAATGGCGAAAAATATTACAATGGCAAAAGCAGGATATGGAACGATTACCTGCAGCATGATACGTATGATGGATACTGGAAGTCGAGAAACATAAGGCAGCACCTTAAAAGTATATCAGTACCCACATTGGTGGTGGGCGGTTGGTTTGATGCGGAAGACCTGTTTGGCGCATTGCGAACATACGAGGCTATTGAAAAGCAAAGCACCCAAAACAATACAAGGCTTGTAATGGGCCCATGGACACACGGCGCATGGGCTTCGGGTGACTGGAGCAGGTTTGGTACACATGAGTTTGGCAGTAATACTGCAAAATATTTCCAGGATTCACTGGAGTGTGCCTTCTTTAATTTTTACTTAAAAGACAAAGGCAGCTTTGCAGCAGCAGAGGCCACTATGTTTGAAACAGGTACCAATAAATGGAGAAACTATGCATTGTGGCCACCTGAAAACACTACGGCCACCGGTTATTTCTTTCAGCCTGGCGGAAAACTTTCAACTGTTAAAAGCAAAGCAGTAAATAGTTTTGATGAATACCAGAGTGACCCTGCCAAGCCGGTACCTTATACCAATGGCACTTACCGCGGACGCAACAATGAATACATGCAGGAAGACCAGCGCTTTGCTGCAATCCGCCCTGATGTGGTGGTGTTTGAAACAGATGTGCTTACAGAAGATATTACCCTTGCAGGAAAAATCAATGCCGATCTTTCAGTTAGTATCAGCGGCACCGATGCTGATTTTATAGTAAAATTGGTTGATGTGCTGCTTGATGAGGAACCTGCCGCAAAAACGCCTGTGAAAGGCATCCCGATGGCGGGCATGCAGCGCCTGGTAAGGGCAGAAGTAATGAGGGGTAAATTCCGCAACAGCTTTGAAAAGCCAGCCGCATTTGTGCCGGGTAAAATAACAAAAGTGTCATTTGATTTAAACGATGTGCTGCACACTTTTAAAAAAGGGCATAAAATAATGGTGCAGGTACAAAGCACCTGGTTTCCGCTGGTAGACAGGAATCCGCAGCAGTTCATGCGCATCCCCGAAGCACAGGATACCGATTTTAAAAAAGCTTTTATCAGAATCTATCATGATGCCGCAAATCAGTCGAAAATTGTTCTGCCTGTACTGAAACAGGGATAGTAACTAAAATAAAATTTGTATGAAAAATTGGATATTGCAGTTATGTTTAATGGCAGGGTTCAGCGGTAGTGCACAGATAAATATTGTGCCAATGCCTGCATCTGTTGTAATGGGCAAAGGCTATACAGTCATAAAAGAACCTGTTGGCTTTATCATTCATGATTTTGAGGAAACAGATACAGATGACAATGATGGTTCCCGTATGTTCCGTGATTACCTGGCAAAAGAATACGGTATAAAAAAGATTAAAGAAGGCGATTCGCACAGTTATGGTTTGCCTGTTGAAATTCATTATGGTACTGCAGATTCACAACAGGCTACAGGCAGTTATGAATTAAAAATTGAACCCAAACGGATATATATTAAGGGCGATGCGATGGGCAGGTTTTATGCCTTTCAAACCCTGAAGCAATTAATATCAGTAAATGCAAAGAAAGAAGTTACTGTGCCCATTTGTACTATTAACGATTACCCCCGCTTTGCCTACCGGGGTATGCACCTGGATGTGAGCCGTCATTTCTTTCCGGTTGAGTATGTTAAAAAGTATATTGATTATTTAGCTTTTTATAAATTTAATACCCTGCATTGGCATTTAACCGAGGATCAGGGCTGGCGTATTGAAATAAAAAAATATCCCAGGCTGACAGATGTGGGTGCATGGCGCAATGGCACCATCATTGGCCGTTATCCCGGTAAGGGAAACGACAATAAACCTTATGGTGGATATTATACACAAGCGCAGATAAAGGAAATTGTGCAGTATGCAGCCGACCGCCACATCACTGTTATACCCGAAATAGAATTGCCCGGCCACAGCAGCGCTGCCATTGCAGCATATCCTGAGCTGAGTTGTTTCCCTGCGCAGAAAACGGATATACCTGCAAACATGATTTCTGATAAAAGTAAAGCAGCCAGCGGCAAACTGGTACAGGAAACCTGGGGTGTGTTTGAAGATGTGTTTTGCCCCACAGAATATACATTTAATTTTTTGCAGGATGTGCTGGATGAAGTGATTGCATTGTTTCCCTCAAAATACATCCATATCGGTGGAGATGAATGCCCTAAGGAAGCATGGAAAAAATCACCCTTTTGCCAGCAACTGATGAAAGAGAAAGGATTAAAAGATGAACATGAACTGCAAAGTTATTTTATACAGCGCATCGAAAAATACATCAACAGCAAAGGCAGACAGATTATCGGCTGGGATGAGATACTGGAAGGCGGATTAGCGCCCAATGCTACCGTAATGAGCTGGCGTGGCGAAGAGGGTGGTATTGCCGCCGCCAAACAAAACCACCATGTAATAATGACACCCGGCAGCCATTGCTATCTCGATCACAGCCAAACGGCCAATGAAGACAGCGTAACAATTGGCAGTTACCTGCCGTTGGA
>JANMDL010000394.1:0-12879 GCA_031376295.1 Chitinophagales bacterium | reverse complement strand
TGTTCCAGTCAATATCCACCTGCATTTTCAGTGCAATGGTTTTCCACCCCGAAGGGAAAAAGCCATCAATCGTTTCTTTGGATACCAGGTTCATGGCCATATATGCCACACATACGCAGCACACAATCATAATAAAATACTGCAGCAATTCTGTAGCCACCACACTGTACATACCTCCTTTTACACTATAAATGGTGGTAAGCAGGATGATGATGACGGCATACACTTTTTCGTTACTTAGCTCTAAGCCTGCAGTGTGTAACGATACATCCCAGGGAAGAATAGTTGCTGCAAATTTGCCAATACCGATGGACATATACACAATAAAGGCAACGGCTACCAGCACCGCAAATATCACCGTAATCAAATGGCTGGCATTGGCGCCCTTGTCTTTTCCAAAACGGAAGTTGATCCACTCCGCACCCGTCATCACATTGCTCCGCCGCAGCCATACTGATAAAAACATCATCAGAAAAACCTGGTTCCATACCGGCCATGCCCATTGCTGCCAATACACATTAACGCCATAGATAAATACCATGCTCACCATCCAGGCCGAACCGCTTACATCAAACATACCCGAACTGTTGCTGAAACCCAGCATCCACCACCTGATGTTATTGTCGCCCAAAAAATACGATTTCAGCCCACGGGATGCCTTACGGGAGATCCACAACCCTATAAAAAAGGTAATGGCGATGTACCCGATGATGATAGAAATGTCTATTGCTGCCAGTTTCATACCGTTGTATTGGTTTAATAATCAGTGCAAACCGAAAGTTATATAATTTTTTTAAAAACTATTTGAAATATATGAATATTTTTTATTAAGTTCGTTTATTAGTTTAAATGAGTTCAAACATGAAACAATACAGCCGTTTTGTAAAGACTATTTTATTGGCCACAACAGCCCTGTTAGCCGTTGCTGCCTGCTCCAAAAAAGGTAGCAGTACCGGTGGTGGCGGTGGTGTGGTAAATCCTCCCACGCCTGTGTGGGACGTTAATGCCCTGCGGGGTGCCTGGGTAACCACGGCTGCCAGTACAGCGCTCGACAGCAGGGACAATATCAGGCAATGTGTGCAAACCTGCAAAGCTGCCGGCATTAATAATATTTTTATGGTGGTGTATAACAATGGCCGCACCATTTACCCCAGCACCGTTATGAATGCGCTTATCGGCAAACCCATCCTGGAGCGGTTTGCAGGCCGTGACCCGTTACAGGAAATGATTGACGAAGCCCGTGCTGTGAACATAAAAGTGCATGCCTGGTTTGAATACGGTTTTTCTTCTTCTTACTCTGCCAACGGTGGCGATATTGTGGTTGCAAAACCCAACTGGGCAGCAAAAACAAGCAGCGGTGCCTTAGTGGTTAAAAATGGATTTGACTGGCTGAATGCTTTTAACCCCGAAGTGCAGGATTACCTCATCAGCCTTTTTAAGGAAGTGGCCACCAAATACAATATTGATGGTGTGCAGGGCGATGACAGGTTACCCGCCAACCCATCCACCGCAGGATATGATGCTTATACCACCGCATTGTACCAGGCAGAAAATGCAGGTGCATCGCCCCCGGCCAATCACTTAGATGCCGGCTGGATAAACTGGCGGGCAAAAAAGCTGAACGGGTTTTTAAAGCGGCTGCGTACCGAAGTAAAATCGGTTAAATCCAGCTTGTTTTTTTCCATGTCGCCAAGCCCATACCCTTTCAGCCTGAATGAATACCTTCAGGACTGGCCCACCTGGGTGGACAGCAGTTGGGTGGATGCAGTGATGCCGCAGTGCTACCGCTACGACCTTGCAGCTTACACGGCTACACTGGCACAGCAAAAAACGTATTACCGCAATACAAGCGTTCCTTTTTATCCCGGTGTGCTGGTAAAATCGGGCGCCACCATACAAAGCGATGCCTTTATGACGCAGATGATTCAACAGAACAGGCTGGCTGGCTTTAAGGGTGAGTGCTTCTTTTTTTATGAAGGAATAAAAGACAAATCGCCCTGGTTCCAGGGGCAGTATCCATTTATTTTTTAACGGCCTTGCTTACCTTTATTGTGAGTGTATTTCAAATTTTCGCTTTCAGCAGATTTTCAGGCTTTTCTCTCTTACTTTTTTGCTTGTCAAAAAAAGTAAGCAAAAAAGGACACCGCCGCCGATTACACCCCGGCGGCGTCCCGACCTGAGGTTGGGACTGATTAAGCTTTTGCACTACTGTAAACTCAGTCCCAACCTTAGGTCGGGATAATTCTACATCATAGCGAAGCCGGGAGCGAAGATAACGATGCGAAAATTTGAAATACACCCTTTACTGTTACTGCTAATTTTTTTAATTATTGTTGTACAAAATGAAACAATACTTTACCGTTGCACTGCTTGCACTGCAATTGCCATTGGCAGCGCAAAAGCTCACCCGCTATGTGGATCCCTTTTTGGGTACGGGCGGCCATGGACACACTTACCCGGGGGCTACGGTTCCTTTTGGCATGGTGCAACTGAGTCCCGATAATGGTACCGAAGGCTGGGATTGGTGCAGCGGCTACCATTACAGCAGCGACAGCATTGCGGGCTTTAGCCATACACACCTTAGCGGCACGGGCATTGGCGACTGGTGCGATATTTCGGTGCTGCCGCTAACGGGTATCCCAAACAACAGCAAGGAACAAATAAAGATTCCATTCAGCCACAAAAATGAAAGGGCCTGGCCAGGGCTTTACCAGGTACAGTTGGGCAACGGTGTGCAATGTAATTTAACTGCTACTGAAAGATGCGGCTATCACCAGTATGCTTTTCCGGGTAAGGATGCCTGGCTGCAGTTTGATATGGGCTTTCGCATCAACTGGGATAAAAGCACGGCTGGTATGCTGCAATTGCTCAACGACAGCACATTGGTGGGTTACCGCTACTCTACCGGCTGGGCAAAAAACCAGCGGGTTTATTTTGCGGCAAGATTTTCAAAACGGGTAAGCAATACCCGTTTTGTCAACACCCATAAAAATGAGTTGCAGCAGGATACAGGCACCCTTGCCAAAGCATTGCTGCAGTTTGAACTGGCTGGTAACGGGTCATTGGAAGTAAAAGTGGGCATAAGCAGTGTAAGCACCGAAAAAGCTTTGCTGGCAATTGCAGAAACCAATGGTAAAAGTTTTGAAGCAGTGGCTGCAATGGCCGATGCCAAATGGGAGCAGGAGCTGGGCAAAATAAAAATTACTTCCACTGATGAAAAACTGAAACAGCGTTTTTATACCGCCCTCTACCATACCTGCCTGGCACCGGTGATACAAAGCGATGCAGATGGCGAATACAAAACACACGACAACAAGCAGCAACAATTTACTGCCGGAAAAAACAAATATACCGTCTTCAGCCAGTGGGATGTGTTCCGTGCGCTGAACCCGCTTTTTACTTTTACACAACCAAAGCGGCTGCCGGATATGATCAACAGCATGCTGCAGTTGTACCGGGATAATGGCCTGCTGCCCGTGTGGGACCTCAGCACCTGGGAGGCCAATACCATGACGGGCTACCACAGCATTCCCATTATTGCCGATGCGATGCTGAAAAACATACAGGGGTTTGATTACGCTGCCGCCTACACGGCCATGCGCAAAAGTGCTTTTCAAAACCAGCGTGGCACACCAGACTACATCAAATACGGCTACCTGCCGCAGGATAAGCATGGCTGGAGCGTTACCATCACTTTGGAGTATGCGTATGACGACTGGTGCATTGCACAGGTGGCAAAAAAACTGGGTAAGATGGATGACTATGCCCTGTTTATGAAAAGAGCGGCCAGCTACCGCCAGTTGTTTGATAAAGCAACCGGCTTTATGCGGGCAAAAGACAGCAATGGGAAATTTATGGAGCCCTTTGACCCGCTGATGAGCGAACATGGTTTTGACGGGCAGTATGTGGAAGGCACAGCCTGGCAGCACAGCTTTTTTGTACCGCATGATGTAAGCGGCCTGGCTGATTTATATGGCGGCAAAGCCATGCTGGTAAAAAAGTTGGATGAACTGTTCAGTGCCACATCGGTGCTGCATGGCGACAATGTATCCATGGATGTAAGCGGCCTCATCGGGCAGTATGCACATGGCAACGAGCCGAGCCACCACATTATTTATATGTACACCGCTTTGGGCTATCCTGCAAAGGCTGCTGAAAAAATAAAATTGGTTACCGACAGCCTGTACAAAAATGGCCCCGAAGGGCTCAGCGGCAACGACGATTGCGGGCAAATGAGCGCCTGGTATGTGTGGACGGCCCTGGGCATGTACCCCATGAACCCGGCCAGTGGGGAGTATGTGTTTGGCTTACCATTGATAGATAAAGCCACACTGCAATTGCCCAATAAAAAGCAACTGCACATACGGGTAACCCGCCGCAAGGGCAACCAACCGCCCGGTATTGCCAGTGTGCAGCTCAATGGCAAGGCGCTGCACGTTCGCTCTCTTACACATGCGCAATTGCTGCAGGGCGGTGTGCTGGTGATGGTGGTGGATGAGTAATTACTGATTATTAGATGATTGATTATTGGTGGGCCGGGGGATGTTGCAGCAATGCCTTTTTTACAATATGCTCTTTTATGCGGTAAAAGGTTCGTATATTAGCCTTGAAACGAATTGTTACTTATTACAGTGAAAAGGTTCGTACATTTTTGAGTTGGGCACCAGCTTAAAAGATTCTGCAAAAAAAGAAAGTTACTTTGAAATCTTTAATTTTGAAGAATGGAACAACGTTTTTATTTCGATACATAAGTTTTTGGTGGACTTTTTGACACAGAATTTGAAGAAGAAACTGCTTTGCTTTTTTGAAAAAGTAAACTTGGGCCAAATCAAGTGTGTTTATTCAAACCTGACTGAATCTGAACTAACTAATGCACCTGAAAAAGTTAGAAATTACTTTGAAAGTATAAAAGACGAATTCAAGGAAAAAGTATTTGTTACACCAGAAGGATTGAAACTTGCACAGACTTATGTTGCCGAAAAAGTTGTTGGAGAAACAAGTTTAGACGACTGCATTCATATAGCAACTGCGACTTTAAATAAAGTAAATGTGCTTGTAAGCTGGAACTTTAAACACATTGTAAATATTTACAGGATTCGTGGTTACAATTCAGTTAATCTGCGTTTAGGACATGCAATATTAGAAATTCATTCACCAAAAGAAATAGTAAATTATGGAAGCGAAGACTAAAACCGTAAAAGATTTTGACACTGTTAAAATTTTTAGAGAAATAAAAGACAAAATTTCAAAAGATATAAAAGGAATGACTTTTGAACAATTGCAGGAATACCTGGACAAGACAAAACTTAAACCAAGAACTGTATAGAAAGCTGAACGCCCAACAGTGGTTTATAATGCCCGCTGCCAGATAAGGGTTCACAATATTTTAAATGTTAAAAATATGGGACTCATTAAAGAACCAAAGAACGTTGACTTATCAACAAAATCTGAACCCTGGACAGAACAGGAACTTGCTGATTTTAGAAAAATCATGCAGCACATTAAAGCAAAAAAAGCAAAGCGAAAAGAACCTTCATTACGGCTTAAAGCAAACAAGAAACAACTTGCCTCACAAGTATGAACTGCCAGCCCCTGGCGGGGCTGAAGTAGTTGGAATTTTAAGCATATCGAAAATGTTTACAGCATTCGTGGTTACAACTCAATCAACCTTCGTGCAAATTATCACTCATTAGAAATACGTTCGCCAAAAGAAATTTCAGCGTATGAAGACTGAAAATACAAAACCAGTACAAGAAAAAGAGTTTGACACCGTCAAAACTTTCAGAGCTATTAAAGACAAAATATCTTTGGAAATGGCAAATATGAACTTTGAGCAAATCAAAGCGTATTTGAAAACAAACAGTGCAAAACTCTACACCAAATAGCACAGCAAACAAACCTACCGGCGGGACAATGCGGGGGTAATTAGTTTGCTGCCTTACGCATAGGCAATTGCTGCAGGGTGGTGTGCTGGTGATGGTGCTGGATGAGTAATTAATGATTATTGGTGGGATGGAGATATAAAAGGGCAGCAATACCTTTTTTTTGCAATATGTGCTTTGTGCGTTAAAAGGTTCGTATATTAGCAATGAAACGGATAAAATGCGAAAAAGATTATTGTTTATAACAGTGAAAAGGTTTGTGTATTTTTGAGTTTGGTGCAAGCGAATCGGCTCAGTAGCAAAATTA
This sequence comes from Chitinophagales bacterium, assembly GCA_031376295.1. Taxonomy (GTDB): domain Bacteria; phylum Bacteroidota; class Bacteroidia; order Chitinophagales; family Chitinophagaceae; genus Ferruginibacter. Next base: position 6,690 of record JANMDL010000394.1, on the reverse strand, counting down.
CGTTTTACGACAATGAATAACAAATATTTCAGCACATATAGAATATCTTCGCAAAAAGTTTAAACCTGTAATGAACCAATTCCCATACGAAAATTTAAGTGACGAAGAGTTTGAAGACCTAGTAATACGTATAGGTAAAGACATTTTAGGTATGGGTTGTAAAACATTTTCGGTTGGCAAAGACGGAGCAAAAGACAGTTGGTTTATAGGTACTGCTGACAATTTTCCTTCAAAGAGTTCCCCTTGGACAGGGAAATTCAATATTCAGGCAAAACATACCAAATTTCACAATTCAAGTTGCTCTGACAATGATTTTTCAGTAAATAAAACAAGTGTCCTGTCAAAAGAAATAGACCGACTTAAAGAAATCATGAAAATTACCCCATTTGACAACTATATAATTTTTACGAATAGAAAATTGTCAGGCGGTACTCATCCAACAATTGTCAAAATGCTACAGGATGGTTTAGAAATTACAAATGCAGAAATAATAGGAAGAGAGCAAATCGATACATATTTAACTGATTATCCAGATATAGCTTTTCAATTTGGACTATACAAGTTTATTGCACCATTAAGATTTTATGAAAAAGAGTTGAGAGATGTAATAATAGTTTTCTCAGATGAAATTAAGGCTATTTCGACTGAAGCAAAAAGCTATATCACATCATTTACCGTAATTGATAAAGAGAAGAAAAACGAACTCAATAATCTTAGTAAGGACTATTTTGAATTCATAAAAAGTCATTCACTCCAGTATTTTGAAGAAATTGAGAAATTCCTTCGTGACCCCAAAAATGAAGCTTACATGAGAATGTATTCAAATACGGTTAGCGATTTACAGGATATTATAATAATTGAAAGAAGTCGATTTAATGAATTTGAGCATATAATTAAGCACTTAGTAGATTTTATTGTATCCAATAATGGAGCTAAACTGAAAGATATACGAAAAATTGTGAGAGTGTTTATTCATTTTATGTATTTTAACTGCGATATTGGGAAGTCAAAATGATTGCACCACATAAATACCTGGATTTAAATTTGTCCATCCTAAATTTAGGAGGATTAATTCTTAATTTAATTAAAGAAGAAGGGGCAGTAAAGTATGACGAATTATTAGAAAAAGTAATTTTAGCAAGAGGAGTCAGTGTAAAAGATGTGTTTATTCCAACACTTAGTTTTCTTTATGTTTTAGGAAAAATTGAATACCAAAAGGATATTGACACAATAGAATTTATAAAAAATGAAGCTTAGTCAATTATATGCAAATAAAAATTTTAAAAATATCGTTTTTAATGACGGTATTAATCTTGTATTGGCAAAAGTTACAAAAAAACTTGACCTCAACAAAGATTCACACAATCTTGGTAAGACCACACTAATAGCAGTTATTGATTTCATGTTATTAAAAGAGGTTAAAGAAGAACATATATTCAAGAGTTATCAAGAAAAATTTTCAGGATATATATTCTTTCTTGAAATGAAATTAAACAATGGACAGTTTTTAACAATAAAGCGTTCAGTTGATACTCCAACAAAAATTTCATTTAAACTAAATAAGGTTTCGAGTAATTTGCTCAACGAAGAATCATGGGATAACACAAATATTAGTTTTGAAAAAGCCGGAAAAATGCTTGATGAATATTTGGCTTTTGATATTTTAAACCAATGGCCTTATAGAAAATCTGTTACTTACTTTCTCCGTTCGCAGAAAGACTATAATGATGTTTTTCAGCTTGCAAAATTTTCTAAAGGAAAGGACATAGACTGGAAACCCTTCATGTTTGATTTGCTTGGCTTCAATGGTTCCTTATTGAATGAAAAATATGAAACAGATGTAAAAATTAACGAACAGAAAAGTTTCATCAATAGTTTAAAAAGCAAATTCGCAGTAGATACAGAAGAAGTAGATAAAATTAAAGGTGCAATTGATTTAAAAACAGCAGAACAAAAAGAGCTTCAAGAGCAAATCGATAATTTTAATTTTTACCAACAAGAAAGAAAGTTGAACAAAGTATTAGTTGAAGACATTGAATCAACTATTTCAGAATTAAATACTGCTGAATACAATCTAGAATTTGACTTGGATAAAACAAAACAATCTTTTTCTCAAAATATTTCTTTTGACATTGACCAATTAAAAAGAATTTACGCTGAAGCTGAAATATTCTTTCCAGATAACCTTGTTAAAGATTACAAATCACTTGAAGAATTCAACAAAAGAATAACTGAAGAAAGAAATAAGTTTTTAGAAGAAAAAATCGGGCAGTTGACACAGCAACTTCGAGATGTAAGACTAACTTTATTCAATTACGACGAAAAAAGAAATGAAGTCCTTTCGGTACTTCAAGATAAAGATTCTTTTAAGAAGTTTAAATCCTACCAAATTAATCTCACTAAAGTTGAAGGAGAAATCTCAAGACTTGACGAAAAGCTTAAAAGTATTGATAAAATTGCATTGCTGAACGAAGCAACAGAAAAATTTTACGAAACTCTTGAATCTTTAGTAAAGGACATAAGTGTTCAAATTTCTGGGAGCGACAATAAAATATATCCAGAAATTCGTAGAGTATTCCATAACATCTTTAAGTACATTTTCAATGCTCCTGCAATTATTTTCATGCGTCAAAATGGACAAGGTAACATAGACTTCAAGGTTGAAGTGACTAAGGACAATGAAGTTGATATAACTGCCGAGGGAAAAGGAAATACTTATCAAAAAATGCTTTGCATTTCATTTGATTTAGCAGTATTAGTTGCCTATCATAAAAATTCGTTTTATCGCTTTGTATACCACGATGGTGCACTTGAAGGACTTGACAATAGAAAGAAAGTAAATTTTATCAAAATAGTGAAGGACTACTGCATAAAATATAATCTGCAATACATCTTTACCGCAATCGAACATGACATCCCCTTGGAAATGCTAAAAACGTTTACCGACAAAGAAATATGCTTGACATTAAATGACTCCGGAGACGAAGGGAAATTATTTGAATTCAGTTTTTAAAATATTTTACGAAAAGAACGCCAGCACCTAACAACTAACGCCTCGTTGGCTGCGCAGCACCAATAATGAAGCTCCACACGGCGCAAGTTTAGCAAAGCGCAACTTATGCCTCCCAATCCCACCGGTCTGAAACCGGATTGATATGTACAACTGTCAAAAGCCCGCCCACCGCTTGTTTACAATATTATTTCTTACCGGTAATAGCCGCCAGCAGGTCAGTATTTTGTTGTTTCAGGTATTCCACCTGTTTTTGAAGTTCTGCAACGGCTACCTTAAAACCTTCGTCTGAATTTACTGTTTGATGCTCAACTACACCAGCGGAATTATCGTGATATTCGTTTTCACTTTGGTTGATTATTCTGGCTAAATCAAGGTCAATTATTTTCACCAGCGGCACTTCTAGCACATCGCCAATTCTTATCAGTTCAGGGAGTGAAAAGTCGCTCTCCCCGTTTTCCTTCCGGCTGTAAGTGCTTTGGCTTATGCCCATTTGCTGGGCAATATAGTCCGCAGTCAGGTTCTTACTTTCCCTGATAGTCTTGATATTGTGAATGATTTTATCCTTTAACATAGCTTAAAATTAATGATTTATGCACTGCCCGCATTATTCATCCGTTCAGGATTTAGTTGTTTTGGTAAAAATAGGGATTTTGCTGCTTTAAAACTACACTACCATGAACAATAAAGAGCAGGCCGAAAAAATTCAGGAGCAGCACAAGCGTTTAAACGAATTAGCCATTGACAACCTAAGAAAGGATGAAACCATTGCCGGCCTACGGGCTACCATCGAACAATACAAGGAAACCCTTGCGCTGCAAAGGCGGCTGCTGGGCCAGCAGGCAACTATTTTTACCAGTGCTTTTGACTACATGCAGGACTTGCAGCAGCAAATGCGGGATATAGCACCAGTGCCGGGGATTACCGCTGTTTAGCCGTTATATCCCACATTTGGCAAGTTTAACAAAATGGAACCTGACTGCCGTCAGGCAGGCTTCTTCCCTACTACTGGCTACAAAGTCATTGAATTAAAGTAATGAGAAATTTTATTGCCAGCACTGAAGGCTAAGGGGCAGGTTCGTTTCCTGCCCGCTACACCATTTCCTTTCAGGCTAAAAAATGATTAACTTTGTACAATGAAGGTTTACGCAGATACATCAACAATTGGAGGTTGCTTTGACATTGAATTTAAAGAATGGTCACTAGCGCTGTTTATTGAATATCAGCAAGGCTCAAAGAAAATCATGCTTTCAGACCTGACAATCCAGGAGTTGGAATTTGCAAGAGAGGAAATTCGTAATAAAATTGGCGAACTGCCAAAAGAACAAATTATTTTATTGGGTGTAAATGATGAAGCAATTAAACTTGCTGAAACATATATTTACGAAGGAGCATTGACAAACAAAAGTTACAATGATGCACTTCATATTGCTTTAGCGACAATTAATAACGCTGACGTTTTAGCCAGTTGGAACTTTAAACATATTGTGAACATCAATAGAATTAGACTTTACAACTCTATCAATTTAAAACTTGGATATAAAATGATAGAAATTAGAACTCCAAGAGAAATTTTAAATACAACAAACGATGGAACAGAATAAAACTTTTGACGCTGTAAAAATGATGAGGGAAATTCGTGAAAAATTAAGCGAAAAGTATTGGAAACATCCTGAATTATTGAAACAGGAAATGCAAAAAATCAGAGAAAAATATCAACTTAACATTCCAGAATTAACAACCGCTAAATAGCACTTCTGCCATCTGGCGCAGATTCAGCGAAGCGCAACTTGTGACTCCCAAACCTGCCTTTGCCGGCAGGCAGGTCCGCTGGCCTGAGACCAGGATTGGTGTGTACAACTGCTGAATGGCTGGCCGCCGCTTGTGGCCATAAAGCCACCTAGCTTATGCATTTGTAAGTTTCTTGCTGGCCGCTGTCTTTTTTTTGCGAAGCTGTTGTCTTGCAATTTTTTTCTCTGTCTGCTTTGATAAACTCGCTGATAACTTTTTTTTCTTTGTCTGTCAAAGGCTTTCCGTTAATTATAAAATCAACGCCATCCTGCTCTTTAATATATCCAACGCTGTCGCCCGAAATGGTATTTTGGATTGAATTTGTAAGTTTATCAACTTCAAAATCCAACGCTGTTTTATTCCTTTTTTTCACAACGCTAAGTTACAAAAAAAGGATGAATTTTCTAATTAAACTCCTTATGCAAAGCTAAAAATCAGTGTTATGTTAAACGTATAAAGGCAGTGTGCAATATCAAAATGCAATCTCTATGTTTTCCAGAACCACCTGCGTTTTACAAAAAAAATGGTTATCAACGACACAAGGCCAGTAAATACCAATCCCTTCATCAACCCCATTACTGCATTTTGATTCATGCCATCCCATAAAGTTTTGGTATGCGTAAGTGCCAGCAGGGGCAGCAGCACCAAATTACCTGCCACATAAGCCACCATCGGGTTTTTGCCATTAAGTGAAAAATAATGGGCTATGGCTGAAAAGTATTTTCTTTTTGCCATCACACTAAAACAAAGCAACGCATAAAATGCCAGCCCGCAGGTTACAAAATAATAACTGTAAGTGGAGGAATCTTTTTTAATACCTCCCTCATACGCTTCAAAACACAACCCAAGCAGCAGCAGGTAAGTGCCGCCCGTAATCAATCGCCTGTACAAATTATCTTTAGCATACAGTCTTGTTAAATACACAGCAAGCCCGCAAAGCAGCGACGTTACAACCAGGTTCAGCAAGAGCATACGTGTAAACAATCCATACAAATTAAAAACAATCAACGCAACACCAATCAAAGCCAACCAATTTTCAACCCGTCCATCCTCACCCTCATTCTTAATTTTTAATTCTTCATTCTTAATTGCTGCTGACGCTTCATTCTTAATTCTTAATTTTTCATTCTTAATTGATTCCATCATCCATTCCCCCGCTACCGTTCCCGGTATAATGATAAACAGGTATTTCAAAAAATAAAACTTATACAGCCAATCAAAATTAACCGCACCAATATGGCTGAAATTAAACAACTCCTTTGCCCAGCCAGCCCCGGGTTCTTTTGCTGCCAGAAAAATGGCCATGATAAAAGGCAGCAGGCCGATGCGCAGCAATGGTTTATCAGCAGTAAAATAATAAATCAGCGTGCCAAACAGCGCCATATTCGCTAGCACTATAATGATGATATCGCTGTGGTACCAGTCAAATCCCTTGCCACCCCAGAACGGCAGCCACCACAATAAAAACAGCGCAACTGCAAACGAAACAATTTTGGCAACCAGGAAAACAGTTTTTAGTTTTTCATTTTTGTTGTCGTACAACTGAAAGAAGAGTAATGCAAAAGCAGATGCCAAATAAGCAAATACAATGAATAAGAAAAGTAAAAAATAAGGAAAAGGTAGTGGAGCAAAAACAAAGAAAATTAAAAAGAAGACAAAATGATAGTATACGTGAAATTATCAATAGAAAATATGAAAGAGTAAATACATCCATCAAAATTCTTTGTTACATATCTTCAAAATGAACTTCAAATCAGTTGGATTAGTTTGCTTGAAAAAGGATTCCTTATCTCTTTGAGTACTAGATGCGCTTTTCTACTATAATAAACTTAATACCCTTTGTCGATTGGAGTTAGTAGAGAAGATTCGATTATAATTTTTATCATTAT
>JANMDL010000393.1:0-6212 GCA_031376295.1 Chitinophagales bacterium | reverse complement strand
CCCTTTTGTTTTTTTCATCAGCCGGTTTTGGGCAAAATGCTACTCCTTTTGCCGAGGCTGATGGTGTAAGATTAAAGAAGGTCGTCCCTGATACTTCAATCGCTACGGGCCAGACATTTTCTTATAATTTGTACATCAGTGTACCTGCAGGGCTGGATTCTATCAGGGTTTTTGACATTTTGCCTGCGGGGTTGGTTTTTCACAGCATATCTGCTATACCTGCTTCCCTGGGTACACCTGCAGTTACCACGCCTGCTGTTAATACCAACGGCACCGTTAATTTACGGTGGACAGCTACAACAGTTGCCCTTAACGGGATGATATCCATAACGGTAAGTTTTCCCAATGGCACTACCTGTAATAATACAATGGCAGCAAACAGGCTGAATGCCGAATGGTGGGCAAACAGAAAATACAACAAGCTGAACACTACTGATGTGCAAACCAGGGCAATAGCCAACAATCCCTGGCAAATATCTAAAAATGTACTGGGGCTGTCAAATGTGGGTGGTGCATGTCCATTCATCACTTCTGATAGTGTAATTACCTACCGGATAAGAATATATAAGAATGTAGGAGTTACAGGGCAGTTGAATTTAGTGAACGGGGTAATTACTGACACATTACCACCCGGAGCAGTTTTGGTAGGTACACCGGGATGTGTTACTCAATCAGGAAATGTGCTTACCTGGAATATTGGTAATATGAGTGCGCTACCAAACTTTACTTATGCCGATTGTCAATTCAGCGTCAGTTATCCGGCAGGTACTACACAAGTAACCAATACAGCCACCTTAACCGGTACATTGGGCAGTGCAGCACAACCCTGCGGTACTTTTTCAAAAAACAGTTCGGTATGTGTAAGAATTATTCCACCCACTACTACTGGTGCATTTTATAAATGGGTTTCTACTACCGGCCAGCCCGGCTGTGGGGGCAGGTATGTTATTTATGTTACTAATACAGGTACAGTTCCTGCCACCGTATCTATCAGGGATACAGTACCTGCTAATTTAACCATCAATTCGGTAATACCTTCTCCGGCAACTGGCTGGTTAAGTATACCTCCTGTGTCTAACAATATTGTTATAGCCACCAGTACCACCCCAATACCTCCCGGCCAATCTATAGCAATCACAATCAATTTTACCATCTCAGGCAGTACACCCCTTAATACGGCAATTACCAACTGCGCATACATTACCTTAACTTCAACAGCGGGTGTTACCAACGGCAGACCATGTGCTACGTTTAATACCAATGTGCCCGGCGCCAGGGCTTGTGTTTGGAAGCAGGTGTGCAACAAACAGCCTTCTTATACCATTGGCAATACTTTTCGCTACAGGTTAAGGGTACAAAATACAGGTGGTGTGCCGCTTACAGGGGGTACTATTACAGACCTGCTGAGTCCAAACCTGATGTATGTTGGCAATGTTTCAGCATACTCTTCTCTCTCATGGAATACAGCGTGTACAAATACGCCTCCCGGCGGCGGATGGCCGGGTGTATCAGCTTCCGTGTCCGGCAACACTGTTACTTTCAGTTTGCCAACTATTGCCCCTACTTGCCAGGATGTGTTTTATGCCAACTGTGGGGCTTATGGCTCACCTTTGGTACCTTTTTATTTTATTGAATTTGATGTAAAGGTAGTAGATACTGCAGCACTGGGCAATACACCCAATGTGTTTGTATTATCAACCAATGAGCTCTCCACTACATCCAATACAGACTTTGTAAATATCAACGGAGTTTTGGGCATAGGTGCCATTAAGGAAGTATCTGCAGATGGTGCTACCTGGACAAACTCCATTGTGGCTGCTTCCGGGGCGGTAGTAAATTACCGGTTGCGCTCAAATATAGGAGCGGGCAGTGTTGGGCTTAGGTATATGAGTTTTGTTGATTTGCTGCCCAGGGATAATAATGGTTCTACCGACCATTTTATTTTAACTCCATGCGGTTTGCGGGGCAGTGCTTTCGATTTGTCAGTGGTTTCGCCCATCAGTACTACTCCTGCAGCTACCGGGTTTAACAATCCCGGCACTTACGCATCAGTAAACCTGTTTAATCCTACTCCATTTACCGGGGTACTGTTCAGCGGATGTGGTACAAGCACCAACCCATGGGCTTCAGCAATATCAACTGGCGACAGAAATATCGGCTACTATTTTGGTTACAATGGTATCGGTTCCAGTTCACAGGCATCTGCGCTTTTCAGTGCAAAAATAGCTGCTGCTGCGGTTAATACTACTGCCTGTAACACATTTGCATTAATCGGGTTTGTAAAGTACCTATTTAATACATCAAGTACACCCAGTACTTCTTTTGTATCAGGGTTACCAGTTGAATCTGAAAGAGCCTGCGTTGAAGTGCAGGAAACGGTTAAGCCCTGTATTGAAAAATTAGACTATAAAATTGAGTGTAAAGGAAAGAGCGCAACAGGCTACCAGCAATATGCTGTAACTGTATTTGGTGACAATATCAACGCAAGTGCTACAGATATTTCACTGTTCAGTCCTGATGGTACTTTCTCTCCCAATTCATTCCCGGTTCCGTATGGAGGTTTTTCGGTAAATACTGTATTTACTGATGTGCCTCCTTTTAATAATCCAATTATGCTCTATATCTCTTTGTATAATTCAAAAGGGGTTTTATGTAAAGACAGTATGGAGATTAAACTGCCTGAGTGCCCGGTTGAAATAGATTGCTGCACCGGCTTTATTCATACCTTCCTGGATCAAAGTGCAGTGTACGATGCGGATAAAAACCTGGTGTATCTTACCGGTTGTTTTATTGCAGGCCCTGCTAAAATTCAGAACTTTGGTTATACCATCGTTAGTGCTGAAAGACAAGTGTTCTGCAGCAAAGCTGATGTAGCGCCGGAGCGTATATATGGGGATATCATTTATGGTGGCCTTAACTTTAATATGTATCCCGGAATTACGCAAAATATTGATGAAATTACCAGAGAGATTAAATGGGGAAAATATGGAGAGTGTTACGACCTTTCTCAACCTTCCTGTTACCGTTCCATATTTGTGTTCCCTCCTCCGCCAATGCCATGTGCTGCATGTTACGACATCCTGAAGTTTTCAGTAAGGTATACTTTTACTGATTGTAACTGCTTAACCTGCGATACGGTAATCAGTTATTCCATTAAAAGGCAATGCAACGCTGAATCTGCTGAGAATGTAAAAAAAGGAAGTCTATCACCGGAGCTGATGATTTTGAGTGATATAAGCAGGCAGGGGAATAACCTGGATAAGCTAAGGCTTTCAACCGGTAAAACTAAGTTGCGTAATTAGGCAATCACTGTAAGCTATTGATTAGCATGTTATAACAAGAGGCTGTTTCTGCTGCAGGAACAGCCTCTTGTTATTATTGCGAAAGAATATAATACCGTAAAATATGCTGTTAATAAAAAGCACCGGTGAGGCATAATAAATCAGCCATCCTGCAATAACTTCCTCATCACATAATCATTCATAAAATACCCATTGCCAATATCAATATCTTCCTCTTTAATTATTTCAAAGCCCAGCTTTTGGTAAAAATGCAACGCCTTGTTGTGGCGGTTCACATTCAGTTCCAATGCAGTAGCATTGTTGGTTTTTATATCGCTGGTGATGTAATCGAGTAAAATTTTGCCGGTGCCTTTGCCCTGCTGGTTCGGATGTATGTAAATTTTGTGCAGCCGGTACACAGTTGGCTCTTCATTGCTTTTGGGTGAGTACGAAGCAAAGCCTGCGGCTGCATCATTATCAAAAATTATGATAAATTGGTGCTGTTTCTGCAGCATCTGCTCCTGCAACGATGCTTCACTGTAAAAGAGTTGCAGCATATACTGCATCTGCTCCGGGCTAAGTATATCACGATAGGCAACCGGCCATGTTTGCCCTGCAATATCTTTAATAAGATTGATTTGCTCAATGCCTGCAATTTGTATGCTGGTCATATTCAGCGGATAGAAATTTTAAGGTCGGGTGCAAAGAAAAAACGACCCTGTACATCTTTTACAATGATATCAAAAAAATAAAAAAGCTCCCCGCTTTTAACAGTAAGTTTTATATTTTCCTGCCACAATTCGGGCAGGGGCGAGGTTTTAAAATGCTCTGCTACCAATGAAGTGGTTGGCAGCACTTTACCGGTTGCTTCATCTTCTGTTACAGCTACTTTTCTGTAAGCAAACTGGTAAGAAGCAACGCTGTAGGGTACATTTTTTGCATCGGTAATACGGAGTGGCAACCCTACTAATTGTTTTGCTTCTTCCCTTGTTACTGAGGTAGAATCGGTACACCTGCCAAGGAATGTTTTTACTTTTGGCGGCTTGAATTTTTGTGCCGGGGTGGTTTTTACTGCCGGCTTTGGCTTTACAGGTTGGGCAATACCAACCGAAACTATCAGTATCGCCGTAGCTGCCAGCAAGGGTTTTAATAAATTCTTCATGCCATAAATATTACAATTACAACGAATTTACACACAAAATAGTATGGTTACTGCATAATTCTGTTAATGTTTTGTTTTGCTCCCCCGGCCTGAAGGCCGGGGGAATGGAACAGGAAGATAACAGGAAGATAACAGGAAGACAGCAGGAAGATAGCAAGAAGATAACGGGAAGATGCCGGTAGCCATATCCTTCAGGCCATGGATGCAAGAGTTCCCTCTATGAGTTTTATCTTATCCCTGGCATCACTTAATTTCTTCTGCTCCAGCGCAATCACTTCGGGTTTGGCATTCTGTACAAAACGTTCGTTGCCCAATTTCTTTTCCACACTCACTAAAAAGCCCTGCAGGTGTACCAGTTCTTTTTCAAGTTCTTCTTTTTGTGCAGCAGTATCAATGGGGCGTTCACTCTCAATATAAAACTTGTCTTTGCCTGTTACAACGCTTATGGCAGCACCAACAGCTTCGGTAGTATAAGCAATACTTTTTGCATTCACCTGTTTTGCTAAAATACTTTCGATGGTATGATAGGTATCCTGTTCCGCAGTTTGTATGTGCAGTACAATTTCTTCTTTTGGCTTCAACTGGTTTTTATTGCGTGCATCCCTTAGTCCGCTGATGGCTTCTTTTAATAAATTTCCTTGTGCAAGTATGGCCATGTCAGGCCTGCTGCCAGGTGTAAGTTGTAACTCACAAATATCGTCAGTACGCTCCTGCAGCAAATGATAAATTTCTTCTGTAATAAACGGCATATAGGGGTGCAGCAGTTGCAGCAACTCCGTAAAAAATCCAATGGTTTTATGGTACACATCAGCAGCAATGGATTGCTCAAAACCGGGCTTCACCCATTCAAGATACCAACTGCAGAAATCATCCCATACCAATGAGTAAATGGTTTTTAATGCCTCACTCAGCCTGAACTGGCTCATCAGCGTTTCCACTTCCTGCTTTACCTGGTTCAGGCGGCTCTCCATCCATTGCAATGCAAAGGCACTGTTATCTGCAGCCTGCTCATCCACCCTTGCTTCCCACATTTTTACCAACTTCAGGGCGTTCCATATTTTGTTGGTAAAGTTACGCCCCTGCTCCAGGCTGCTTTCATCAAACAATAAATCGTTGCCTGCCGGTGAGCTGATCATAATACCAAAGCGGGCGGCATCAGCACCATACTGCTCAATCAGTTTCAACAAATCGGGACTGTTCCCCAACTGCTTACTCATCTTTCTTCCCTGCTTATCCCTTACTATACCAGTAAAATATACCTGCTTAAAAGGAATCTCTTTCATGTATTCCTTACCTGCAACAATCATCCTGGCTACCCAAAAGAAAATAATCTCCGGTGCGGTAACCAAGGTAGCAGTGGGGTAGTAGTAATTAATATCTGCATTGTCCGGGTTGCTGTATCCTTTAAAAACTTCAAAAGGCCAGAGCCAACTGCTGAACCAGGTGTCCAGGCAGTCTTCGTCCTGCGTAAGGTTAACAGCGGCAGATGGTTTGTATTTTTCTGTGTAAACTTTTATTGCATCTGCTTCAGTTGCCGCCACAACATAATTACCTTTTTCGTCGTACCAGGCTGGTATCCTGTGTCCCCACCAGAGCTGGCGGCTGATGCACCAGTCCTTAACATTTTCCATCCAGTGGCGGTACAGGTTTTTAAATTTTTCGGGGATAAAGGCAATCTCTTCATTCATCACCGCATCCAATGCCGGTATGCTCAGTTCCTTCATGCTTACCCACCATTGCAGGCTCAGGCGTGGCTCTACCACAGCATC
>JANMDL010000371.1:0-1836 GCA_031376295.1 Chitinophagales bacterium | reverse complement strand
GTTTGTAACTGGTATTGCAGTACCGTTCGGCTCCATTTGTTTTCTATTGTTTTTTGTATATACCAGGTGCGTTCATCCGTAAGCGATACCTTATCCAGTAAAAGCGTATGATGCCCCCATGGAATGCCCACCAGGTCGGACTTTCCCATGTTCAGCAAATAATTTCCTAATTGCGCAACGGGCTGTTGCGTAATTGAACTTTTTACATTTTTTGAGTTTTTTTCTAATTGCGCAACAGGCTGTTGCGTAATTGAACTTTTTACATTTTTTAAGTTTTTTCCTAATTGCGCAACGGGCTGTTGCGTAATTGAGCTTTTTACATTTTTTGAGTTTTTTACTAATTGCGCAACGGGCTGTTGCGTAATTAGTAAATCGGGATAAGCAACCGAAAATTGCTGCATGTACAACAGGTTACGGGTAGAGAAACCCTTCAGATCGGGAAAGGTTTTTTGCAAGTCAGCAGACAGTTGCTCAATGATTCTGCTGCCCCAGCTTTCCTGTTTAATTTTTTCATCTATCTGCCTGCCTATGTACCAGTAAAGTATCAGCATATTACTATTTACCTGCAGCGCTGTTTGCAGTTTACAGGCTGAGATATCGGCTTTTAAAGCGGCCAGCCAGCTTTGGTATTTTCGTGGGGTATTCAATTTACGTTATCGTTTTTAAGTATTTCTATGGTTCCGCCCAGTTGATACAATTTTGTTGCTGTTGCAGCCTGCTGCTCCACCCAACCATTGTACTCTCTTATAGCCTCTGAAATTTCGCTGAGGTAGCGCACCCTTGCCGGCGGTATTATCTGCGCTTTGCTGGTAGTATCTTTTATATGACTGTGATGTTCAATATCCCCTGCAAACTTCACCTCGCATTTTTCGGCAATTTTTTCCATCAGCCGTTCAAATAACTCGTTAATACCGGCATCATTAAATTGTGCTGCAATGGTGCCTATCACGGGTAATTCTTCGTCCCTGGCTGTCCATAAGTTGTTGTTGCGCTTATATTGTTTGCGTACATCGTGCAGGGCATCCAGTGCACCGGCTTTGTCGAACTTATTGATGCACACCACATCGGCATAATCGAGCATGTTGATTTTTTCCAGTTGGCTGGCTGCGCCGTATTCTGGCGTCATTACATACATACTCACATCAACATAATCCAGTATGCTGGCATCACTCTGCCCTACGCCGGCGCTTTCCAGTATAATCAAATCGAAACCTGCTGCTTTGCAGATATCCAAAGCTTCCTGCACATACTGGCTGAGGGCCTTATCACTTTCACGGGTGGCAAGGCTGCGCATATATGCCCGGGGAGATGAAATAGCATTCATCCGGATTCTGTCGCCCAGTAAAGCACCGCCTGTTTTTTTCTTGCTGGGGTCAACGGAAATGACCGCAATGGTTTTATCAGTGTATGTATTTAAAAAGCGGCGTACAATTTCGTCTGTTACGGATGATTTGCCTGCCCCGCCCGTACCCGTAACACCCAGTACTGGTAAGCCTGCAGAGATTTGTTTATCCTGTTGCAGCGGCTGGCCATTTTCTACATTGGTTATCTGTCTTGCAATCAATCTTATGTCTTTCAATTCGCCTAGTGTATTGGGCATTGCATATACCCCGCTGCCATTCAATACAAAATCACATTGCTTTATCACATCTTCAATCATCCCTTCCAGCCCCAGTTTACGCCCGTCGTCGGGGCTGTAAATGCGGGTAATACCATAATTGTGCAGTTCTTCAATTTCTGATGGCAGGATGGTGCCGCCGCCGCCGCCAAAAATTTTTATATGCCCGCAGCCGTTTTCGTTAAGCAGGTCTTTCATGTATTTAAAAAACTCCACAT
>JANMDL010000330.1:0-1861 GCA_031376295.1 Chitinophagales bacterium | reverse complement strand
GGTTCCATGGCAAGGTTTGCATTGGTAAATGATTACTTATATACGGTATCCACTTCCAGCCTTAAAACCATCAGCCTGGTAAATCCGTTACAGCCACAGCAGGTTAACAGCCTGAACCTGGGTTGGGGTATCGAAACGATTTATCCTTTTAAAGACAAACTGTTCATCGGTTCTAACCGTGGTATGTATATCTGTAACCTGGCTAATCCTGCTGCACCTGCAGTAAGCGGCACATTTACTCATGCCACTGCCTGCGACCCCGTTATTGCAGATGACAATACTGCTTATGTAACACTGCGGTCGGGAACAGGATGCAATGGATTTTCCAACCAGATGGATGTGCTGAATGTTACCAATATTGCAATGCCACTGCTTGTTAAAACCTACCCGCTTACAAATCCCAGCGGGCTGGGTAAAGATGGGAACCTGCTGTTTGTATGCGATGGCACAACAGGCGTAAGGGTATTCAATGCAGCCAATCCTGCAGCATTGGTACAGGTAAAAACCTTGCCGGTGGAAAAGGCAGGTGATGTGATTGTGTATAATGGTATTGCTTTGATTGTTTCACCCTATGGATTGTACCAGTACGATTACAGCAATGTGGATAATATCCAGTTATTATCAAAAATGGAGATAGCGCAATAAAATATTAAAATAGTAAGCCGGCCCGTTTGTTAATCTGCATTAAGCAGCTATGTTTAGTTAAAAGTATGATTCAGCCCTGGTTTTCGGGGCTGTTTTTTTGCGCAACCAGCTTTTAGTGCTTTGTTATTAACTTTGCCGCTATGGAAACAGTTTCGCTGGATACAAGAACCATTTTAAGATTGCAGTTGCCAACCGACCCACGCTGGGTTGACCTTGCCAGTATGCAATTAGAAGATATACTTACCGATCATGCATATTGCGAACAAAAGGCTGCACTCACCTGTATTTCATTGATACAAAAGCACCCGGATAAGGAAAAATTAGTAAATGAACTCAGCCCTATTGTAACGGAAGAGTGGGGACATTTCAGGCTGGTACTGGCCGAACTGCAAAAGCGCAACCTGAAGCTGGGCAAACAACGCAAAGATGTATATGTAAATAAATTACTGGAGTTTCAAAAAAAGGGGGGCAATCCTGAAGAGCGTTTTCTCGACCAGTTGCTTACCATGGCACTGATTGAGGCACGCAGTTGTGAAAGGTTCAAGCGCCTGAGCGAAGGGCTGGGTGATGATTACCTCCGCAGCTTTTACCGCCGCTTTATGGAAAGTGAAGCCGGGCATTATACTTTGTTTATCGAACTGGCAGATACATACATGGATAAAGTTGCCGTGCGCCGCCGCTGGGCCGAATGGCTGGCTTATGAGGCTGTTGTAATTCAGGAAATAGAAGTAAGGGGCGACAGGATACATTGATACAACTAATATGAAATTACCCAACTGCAATCCTGCGCTCAAAACCATACAGTTGCCTTTTGACTGGCAGGGTAACCCGGTTGACACCAAAGGTTGTTTTGTAAACCTCAATCATCCATTTACTACTTCGTTTAAAGATGTAGTGAAATGGCAGCGGGGACCAAAGCCACAAAAGCAGGAAAAGAAAAATGATGCCTGGAAGTTGCCTGTTCATACCAACAGCGATATTTTGCACAGCAGGCAAGATGCTATTTACTGGCTTGGCCATGCCTGTTACCTCATCCGTATAAATGGCATTACTTTTTTAACCGATCCTGTATTTGGTGCAATGCCTTTTATTAAACGCCATACGGCTTTGCCAGTAAATCCTGCGGAGTTGAAGGGTATTGATTATATGCTGCTCTCACACGACCACCGGGATCATTGCGACCAAAAAAGCCTGCAATTGCTGGCAAGCAATAATC
>JANMDL010000133.1:0-3386 GCA_031376295.1 Chitinophagales bacterium | reverse complement strand
CCGGTACAAGTGTTTAATATTACTTATTACTTGCCCCGGTTTTCTTTATTTATAAAATATCCGTAACAAATATTGTTAACAAAATACTGGAAATTTATTTTTAATTCCGGAATAATCTGATTTATATGCAAACAGAAAATCAACGCCAAACGTTGAAACGCATACTCCATAACAATAAGCAACTAAACATTGCCGGCGTAAAACAAGTACTGATTCTGCATGAAGAGGAGCTAACGAATATAGGAGATTGGGTGCTTCGTTTTGATCACCTGAAATACCTGAGGGGATTTTTGCCCAATGCCGGTATCACGATAAACTTTACAGCACAAGATGCCAATGGACTGGCTAACGCCCTGCTTAAGAATAATCCTCATTTGCATGCTGTAACGGCTATGAAATGGCAGGAAATAGATTTTGAACAATTTGATTTTATCGTTTCAGTATCATATGATGAGCCAGCTATTTTGGCTTACCTGGATGAAAGATATGGTTCCGCTATCCGGAGTAGTCAATTCAACATATGTGTATTCACTATGTCGCACTATATGATAAAGCAAAAAGAAGGTATTAAACCTATATTTGCTATAAGCACAGAATTAAGTATTTATGCTGATAAAATGAAAACGCCGGTTGAATTATTTATGAACAGGGAGGAACAACAGCGGGCCGATGCCTGGCTAAGGGAAAAGGGGCTAAAGGAAAACGAGCAGTTGTTTATAATACTTGATTCAACAACAAGCAGAGATAAGATGTTAAGTATACCTGTTTACTTTGAATGGCTTATGAATCTTTTGAAACGGGAAAATGTAAAGGTGCTCAATTACGATGAAATGAGTATTGGAAAGGAGAAATTTTACAGTGAGATACTGGGCTCCAAGCTCATGGAGAAGATTATTTTTTCGAAAGGACTTCCTCTCAGGCAGGCAATTTGTTTGCTTGGCTCCCGCCAAACTAAATTGGTATTTGGCCCATGTACGGGATTGATGCATTGCGCCTCTGGTATTTATAATAATTTTGTAAGTAATGGGCTTGACAAATCAACGGCCCCGGTACTCATTACCTATACTGGTAAATACTCGCCGGATGAGGGAAACGTTTATTTGTGGTGGAACAACGCTCCTTTGATGAATGTTTTGGTATTAAGAAACAGGAACAACAGTAAGACGATGCTCCTGATGGATAATTTAAATGATGTAGAAAAAGTAACTAATGACGAACTCCCCTGCGCTGA
Source organism: Chitinophagales bacterium (assembly GCA_031376295.1). Taxonomy (GTDB): domain Bacteria; phylum Bacteroidota; class Bacteroidia; order Chitinophagales; family Chitinophagaceae; genus Ferruginibacter. The sequence goes on along the minus strand of JANMDL010000133.1, from coordinate 2,155 downwards.
ATATACTGCACAAATCCTTACAGCGTTTGTGAATCAAAGACTCCCTTGCCAGGCAGAACAGTTAGTATAAAGTGTAAAAAAAATACTTTTTAAATGGATAACTTAAGTTGTAGTGCGTATCAACACACTTTGAATAAAATACTGGAGAATAATGAGCATTTCAACCCGGTGCATATTAAGAATGTTTTGATACTGCATGAAGAGGGGGTAACATTTATTGGGGATTGGGCTATAGGTTTTGATAAGCTAAAATACTTAAAAGAATTTATGCCAAATGCAACAGTTGCTATTAATTTCACGGCAGAAGGAACCAGCAAAATTTCGGATCCTCTGCTCAAAAATAATCCCCACCTGGATGCTGTAACAGAAAGACCGTGGAGCGATATAGATTTCGAAAAGTATGATCTTGTCTTTACATATTCTTATAGTGAAATGCCAATTCTGGCCTGGCTGCATGAGAAGTATGGACTGATTATTCAAAGTGGGCAATATAAAATTTGCGTTTTTACTTTATCAAATGGATTAATACGGGTTGACCCCAATGCTATACCTGTATTCCCTGTTAACCGGGAATTTTTCCACCATGCTGAGAATAATGTTACCCCACCTTATTTGTATTTGTCTAAAGAAGAGCAGCAATGGGCCGACGAATGGCTGAGAAAAAAAGGTCTTAAAGAAAACGAACAGCTATTAATAGTGCTGGATAGAACCGAACGAAATAAGCTGTTAAGCATGCAGGTGCATATTCAATTACTCATGCACCTGTTGAAAAGGGAAAACATAAAAGTGCTGATTTTCGATGAAAGCAGTATAGGTAAAGACGTATTTTACGCTGAGGTGCTAGGCGACAAGTCCATGGATAAGTTTATTTTTAGTAAGGGTCTTGGTCTCAGGCAGGCCCTTTGCTTGCTTGGATCCAGCTATACCAGAATGGTTTTTGGCCCATGCACTGGTTTGATGCATTGTGCTTCGGGCATTTATAATAACTATTTAAGTAATGGACTTGAAAAGGGTAAATTGCCTGTTTTAATTACTTATACCGGCCAATACCTTCCAGGTGCAATGACTGTGCATTGGTGGTGGTCTAACGCCCCGTTGGTGAATGTTTTGGCTTTGAGGATGAGAAATAATCAGAAAACAATGCTTTTGCTTGATGAAATGGAAGATGCGGAAAAAAAAACAAATAGTGGCCTTCTCTGCAGCGAGTATACAATCTCAATGCTTACTGATTTTATTGACAGGAAATTGCCTTGTGATTTTTCCTAAGCTACCTTGGCATGTATGAAACTTTAGTAAAGATAAAATGCCGCTTACTGGAAGTGCAGGAAGTTTAAAATGTATATTTCTTGGGGGCTGCTTATTAACACGATAACGAGTATAATCAGAAAACTGATTGTTGAAAGTAACATATATACCAGTGAAACGTTTTAACAAAATATGATAAAGCTGCAATTATTCTTACTTCATTTCGCAGGAGGAAATTGTTATTCCTATGATTTTTTGAAAAGTAACATCAAAAACAGAAATGTTGAAGTGTTCTCACTAGAACTTCCTGGCAGAGGAAAAAGATACAAGGAGGACCTTATTTTTGATAAAAAAGAAGCAATAGACGATTATGTGACACAAATCAAAAAAAATAGAAACAAGCTGCCATACATAGTCTATGGACATAGCATGGGCGCTACTTTAGGGCTATCTGTTGTTAGTGAGATGGAGAAAGAGAATGATCCTCCTGTAAAACTGGTTGTATCTGGCAATGCCGGACCGGGAACGGAAGAAAAAGATGTTAAAAGGGCAGGCCAAAAGCTGTATTCGCTGACTGATGATGATTTTAAAGATTTGCTTAGAGAATTAGGTGGTATACCGGAAGCGGTAATCAAAAACAAAGAATTGTTTGACTACTTCGGCCCCATAATCAGGGCAGACTTTGAAATTTTGGATAAAAAGCAGGATTTCGAATGGAATTTAAAAATAAACACTCCTATCCATGCTCTAATGGGAGATGCTGAAAAGCTGATTGAATACATCGATAATTGGAAAAATTATACTGTGTCTCACTTTACGAGTCAACTATTGCCCGGGAATCACTTTTTTATATACGATCATCCTGATGAATTAGTAAACATAATAGCAAAGTTTAAGTGACAGCCATTTT
>JANMDL010000254.1:0-13655 GCA_031376295.1 Chitinophagales bacterium | reverse complement strand
GGGCGTTAAACATTCAGCTGAAAACCAGTGGACATTTATTTGACCGGCCATTTAAGCGCATCGCAATAAGTAATGAGGCACATTTGCAGCAGGCAATTATTTATGTACATGCAAATGAGCAAAAACATGGCCTGTTAAATGATTTTACACGGTCAGGGTTCAGTTCTTATCATGGTATTCTCCAAAACCGTTCAGAGATTGTTGATTGTGCTTATGTAATCAACTTTTTTGGGTCTGTAGATCAGTATAAAAAAGTTCATGGAACACAGGTTTCCTTGTTTTACAGCAAGGGCTGGCCCAGCTCAAAGCTGGAATAGTGGGTAAGAGTCGACCACTTTTAAAAAGTGGTCGACTCTATACAATCTTATTCTTTATCGCCAGCGAAACAGCTTCGCCAATTGAATGTACCTGTAATTTATCGTAGATGTGTTTAACATGCGTGTTAACGGTGTAATAACTGATGCCCATTTTATCGGCTACCATTTTATAACTGTTGCCATCGGCAAGCAGCGTTAATACTTCTTTTTCTTTTTTGGTGAGCTTATATTCTTCCGATTGTGTAGCGGCTGGCTGATTGAAAAAACGCATTACCCGCAGTGCCACACTGGGAGTCATGTAGGCACCACCGTGATATACTTCCTCAATACTTTGTGTAATGGCTTCCACCGGTGCGTTTTTAAGAATATAGCCTTCGGCACCGGCCTGTAAAGCTGCAAATATTTTTTCGGTATTTTCAAAAACGGTCTGCATGATGATCTTAACCTCAGGGAAATGTTTTTTTATTTCCCTTACACCACTGATGCCATCCACATTGGGCATTTCTATGTCCATCAATACCACATCCGGCATAAGCATCCTTATGTCCTCCACCACGGTACTGCAATCGGCAAAACTGCCTGCCCACTCCATATTTTCAGTAAGTGATAAGAGTGCCTGTAAACTTTCTCTTCTTGCCTTATTGTCATCATAAATTACCAAGCGAATCATACTGCTAAGTTACTTATGCTGTGGTTAATAAGCTTCCCTAATTATAGTGAGGGGCAGTTTGCAATCAATGGTACAGCCATTACCCGGGGAGCTGGTAATGGTACAACTGCCTTTTAACGCAGTACAGCGTGACTGTATATTTTTAAGGCCATTACCTTTTTTGGCCAGCGCAGGGTCAAATCCCAATCCGTTATCTGTTATTTTCACTGCAACATGCGTATCTTTTTCAGCTACGCTAACCAATACGTTTGTGGCTTTGCTGTATTTGGCAATATTATTCAGTGCTTCTTTGATGATAAGCAGTATGTTTTTGCGGGCCTCCATACTTTTAATCATGGCATCTGCATGAGGACTGATTTGATAACTGCAGGGAATTTCCTGTTCAGTAAGTAGGCTGGTGCCATAGTTTTTAATTTTAGCTTCAAGGGATTGCTCATCACCCGCCTGTGGCTTCATGGCCCATACAATATCCCCCATATTATCCATCACCCCCAATGTGTTAATGGTAATCTGTCTCAGCAGTTCTTTTGCTTTTGCAGGATTTTCCTCCACCATTTTTTCAGCCAGTGAGCTGTATATATGCAGGCTGCTGAGTGAGGCACCCACATCATCATGCAAATCCTGGCTGATGCTGTTTTTTAGTGCAGCAATTTTGAGCCGCTGCCGGCTGTAATAACGGTAAATAAAGAAAAGGCCGGCCATGAGCAAAAATCCCAGGAGGGCTATATAAAGTCTTGTATTGGTCAATTCTTTTTGCTGCGTTACTTCTGCTACTTCGAGTTTTAAAAGCCTGTTTTCATTGTTGCTGCTGATGTTAAGGATGTTTTGTAGCTGGCGGGTATTGTTGCTGCTGCGGGTACTGTCGAGCTTTACCATGGCAGCATAGCTGTTTCTTATGCCTGTATTGTTATTGTGAATTTTATAAAACTGCAGGGCCATGGTTAAAAAATCTTTTGTGAAAAGAGCATTCACTTGTGGTGCCTGCTCCATCAGTGCAAAGCCTTTTTGCAGCCAATCACCGGCTGCTGTAACTTTTTTTTCGCTCAATGCCAGCCCGGCATAACTTACCAGTTCCACATCTATATCTCCACCCTGTTTTGCTGTTTGCATAGCCAGCAGGTATTGCCGGTAGCTGCTGTCAGCCTGTGATTTTTTGTAGTATACTTTACCGAGATTGATATGTGCCACGGCCATACCCCGCAACCATTGTATTTCAGTAGCCTTTTGCAGTGAGCGGCGGCTGTACAGCAAAGCGCTGTCATTCTCGTTCAGTTTTTCCAGTGTTTCGGCCATATTGCCAAGCAGGTGATGCGGTTTGGCAAGGCTGAGGTATTGCGGTGGGTAGGGTGGCTGACGGGAAAATGGTATGCCCTTGTAAAAATAAGGACGGGCTTTTGCAGGCTCATTCATCGTTGTATAAAAAAGGCCGGTCATATTACACGCATCGGCCAGCAGCAGACTGTCATTCAATTGCATTGCCACATCTAATGAACGCAGTGCAGATTGAAGGCCTAACTGCAGTAAACCGTTGTAGTAATATACCTCTGCCTGGCGGCTGAGCAGGTAGTAATTAAATAAGGTTGGTTTTTTGATGGTATAAATGGTGGCAATCCTGTTCAGCCAAACCTGTGCAGAATCATACTGGTCCTTATCCATGAAATTATCGGCAACAAAAAAGCAGCTTTTTACTTTTTGTTCCGTTGTTGCTGCTTTGTCATAGTCTTTTTTTGCAGAGTCGATTTGCGGGGTTGATGCATGCTCCTGAGCCTGCATACAGATGCTGCAGGTAATTAAAAAAAAGTGGCAAAGCCATTTAACCATGCCACTAAAATAACCAAATATTTTCAATATCACAGCTCCGGGTAAAGTGGAAACTGCTCCATAAATTCATGTACTTCATTTTTTACAGCAGCTATCAATGTTTCATCATCTGCATTCACCAGTATCCTGTCAATAAAGTCCACCACGGTGGTCATGTGCATCTCCTTCATTCCCCTGGTGGTAATTGCAGGTACACCTACACGGATACCCGATGTAACAAAAGCGCTCTTGTCATCAAAAGGCACCATGTTTTTATTCAACGTAATATGCGCCCTGTCCAAAGTGGTTTCTGCTTTTTTACCACTGATATTTTTGTTGCGCAGGTCAATCAGCATTAAATGATTATCTGTGCCGTCACTGATCATTTTGTAGTCTTTCGCATTAAATGCGGCAGCCATAGCCTGGGCATTACTCACCACCTGTTTGGCATAAGTGGTAAATTCATCAGTAAGTATTTCGCCAAAGGCAATAGCTTTTGCTGCAATTACATGCTCCAGCGGGCCACCCTGTGTACCGGGAAATACAGCCATATCCAGCAGGTTGCTCATCATACGGGTATTCCCCTTTACATCTTTCAGGCCAAATGGATTTTCAAAATCGGTTTTCATTAAAATGATACCGCCCCTTGGCCCCCTCAATGTTTTATGTGTGGTACTGGTTACAAAATGACAATGCTCAAAAGGGGAAGCCAGTAATCCTTTGGCAATAAGGCCTGCAGGATGGGCCATATCGCAAAGCACAAAAGCTCCCACTTCGTCAGCTACCTTTCGTATGCGGGTATAGTCCCAGTCACGGCTGTAAGCACTGGCGCCGCAGATAATCAGTTTTGGTTTCTCAGTTCTGGCTTTTTGCTCCAGCGTATCATAATCAATAAGGCCGGTTTCTTTTACTACCCCATAAAAATGCGGTTGATACAATTTGCCGCTGAAATTCACAGGCGAGCCATGTGTCAGGTGGCCACCCATGCTCAGGTCAAGCCCAAGAATTTTATCGCCAGGTTGCAGTATCGCCAGCATCAGTGCAGCATTGGCTTGTGCACCGCTGTGTGGCTGCACGTTGGCGTAACCGCAGTTAAATACCAGTTTCAGCCTGTCAATAGCCAATTGCTCTACCTGGTCCACAATTTCGCAGCCGCCATAATACCTGCGGCCGGGATATCCTTCGGCATATTTATTAGTGAGTGATGTACCCATTGCCTGCATTACCTGCAGGCTGGTAAAATTTTCTGAAGCTATCAACTCAATACCGTGGCGCTGGCGTTCCAGTTCTTTAGCTATTAAATCAAAAACCAATGTATCTCTTTGCATATTTGTTTATTTGCCCGGCAAATATACTGCGTATAGCAGAAAGGATAAATTATTGTTATGCCAATTATACCTGTTAATGGGCAGATTATTTCCGGCGTAATGCCGGTCTGCTTTGAACTAGCCGTAGTTCGGTTGTGCTGCTTAATAAGCAGCATCGGTATTATTTATGTAATAATTACACATTAATGCTGATTTTTTACTATTTTCACAGCCCTTTTTTAAACGGATGTTACAAATCTGAATTAAAGCATGAAGGCCATTATTCCGGTTGCAGGTGCAGGCACAAAGCTTCGTCCACACACATATACACAGCCCAAGGCGCTCATACCGCTTGCAGGTAAAACCATTCTCAGCATTATTGTAGACCAACTGCATGAGGCTGGAGTGAATGATTTTATCTTTATCATCGGTTACCTGGGCGAAAAAATACAGGATTACGTAAAAGTAAAATACCCCCATCTTAACTGCTACTTTATACAGCAGAACGAGCGGCATGGCACAGGGCATGCAATTGACCTGGCTAAGACAATAGTGGGTGATGATGAGGTGTTTATTGTGCTTGGCGATACCATTGCTGAGTATGATGTAAAAGAAATGCTCAACTCGCCTTACAGTATGCTGGGAGTAAAAAAAGTGGATGACCCCCGTAATTTTGGTGTTGCAGAAATTGAAGAAGATGGTTTTATCAGCCGGGTGGTTGAAAAACCTGCCATACCAAAAAGCAATATGGCTCTTGTGGGACTGTATAAAATAAAGGAGACAGCCTTTCTGTTCAGTTGCCTGCAGAAAATAATTGACAGCGATATTAAAACCAATGATGAGTTTAACCTTACCGATGCCCTTGAATGTATGATACAGAGCGGTGCCAGGTTTCAACCATATAAAGTGCAGAACTGGTTTGACTGCGGCAAAAAAGAGACTTTGCTGGAAAGTAATGCCACTTTGTTGAAAAAATTTGGTGGGCGTGTGTTTAACAGGGAAAGCTTTGAGAACACCATCATTCTTGAGCCTGTGTACATAGCTGAGGGATGCGATATTAAAAATTCTGTAATTGGCCCTAATGTAACAATTGGCGAAAATACCACTATCCATAACGGTATAATACGGGATTCTATCATTGGCTCTTACTCAAAACTGCTGGAAATTGTATTAAAAAACTCCCTTATTGGCAGCGATGCAGAAGTAAAAGGGGTGAGCCGCAACCTGAATATTGGTGACAATACAGCTATTGACCTGGGGGGAAAATAGCCTGAAAGCAGCCCGGCAACATTTCATTTGCCTCTTTTTTTATCACACTTTCTTTCTTTTAACAGCGAAAAACGCCTTTTTAACAACAAATAACCTTGGGTAAATAAAATATTTCCCTTTACTTTGCTTTTCAAAGTACTTTCTATCTGTCTTATACAAATACAGTTAAAGTAAACAGGTTTATCATGCAAAACAGGGTAACGTCACTTTTTGATATTCAGTATCCCATCATACAGGCAGGTATGATTTGGGCAAGCGGTTGGCGCCTCGCCAGTGCAGTAAGTAATGCAGGTGGACTGGGTATAATTGGTGCAGGCAGTATGTATCCCGAGGTGCTGAAGGAGCATGTGCAAAAATGTAAAGCAGCCACCAACAATAATTTTGGCGTTAACCTGCCGCTGTTATATCCCGATATTGACAAGCATTTACAGGTAATTGCAGATGAAGGAGTAAAAATCGTATTCACTTCTGCAGGTAATCCTAAAAATCTTACCGGTATTTTGAAGCAGCAGGGAATTACTGTAGTGCATGTTGTTAGTAGCGGCAAGTTTGCACAAAAAGCACAAGATGCAGGTTGTGATGCAGTGGTAGCCGAGGGGTTTGAAGCCGGGGGGCACAATGGGAGGGAAGAAACGACCACGATGGTGCTGATTCCGGCAGTATGCAGGGCCGTAAGCATACCCGTAATTGCAGCCGGGGGCATTGCCACAGGAAGGCAGATGCTGGCAGCAATGGTACTTGGTGCAGAAGGGGTACAGGTGGGCAGCCGTTTTGTAGCCAGCGAAGAAGCCTCCAGTCATATTAACTTTAAAAATGCTGTGATAAAATCCGCCGAAGGCGATACCATGCTGTCATTAAAGCAACTTACCCCGGTAAGGTTGTTAAAAAATAAATTTTTTGCTGATGTGCAAAAAGCGGAGGCAGATTGCGCATCACCCGAAGCCCTGCTGCAGTTATTGGGCCGTGCAAGGGCAAAAAAAGGAATGTTTGAAGGTGATATGGAAGAAGGAGAACTGGAAATAGGGCAGGTAAGTGCACTTATTGGCGATATACAACCCGCCGCTGCCATATTGCGTCATATCTGGACTGAGTTTGAAGCTGTAAAACAAAGCGCACTCAAATAAAATGCTATCTTTGCGCCAATTTTTTGAAATTATTAATTAACCCGTTACAAATGCAACGCAGATCAGGGAAGATGTTAAATAAATATACACTATTTTCAGTAATTGTTTTTTTCTGTACGCTGCCTGCTTTCAGTCAGCCTGTTCCGGAAATACCTTCAGTACAGAATCCCGGTGGAATAATGCAGAATGTAGACCCTACTAAATTAACCCCCACAGGTTTACAAGCTTATTTTAAAGACCAAAATAACAAGGGCAAAGAAAAAGAAACCGGTCCTGATCGCAATAAACAAAACCAGGAGATTTTAAAAAGACTGGAAAATAAGTCGCTTGATAAAGACAGTTTGCAGAAAGATAATATTAAGGCCAGTGCCTACAGCCCGGAGCAAACCTACGGTGCCAATATTTTCTCAAATGCTGCCACTACTGATTTATCGGAATTATCCACCCCGCCATTGGATTATCCCATTGGTGTTGGCGATCACCTTATTGTTGCATTGTGGGGTGGTGGCGAGTTTCAGGAAGATTATATTGTGGCCAGGGACGGGTCCATCTTTCCTGCCGGGCTGGGGAAAATATATGTGCAGGGACTTACTTTCGAAAATGCCCGTTCGGTGGTATATTCAAGGTTTATTTCCCGTGTACCAGCTGGCACCAATATTGCTATCAGCCTTGGGCAGCCACGCAGCATTAATGTAAATGTGGTGGGCGAGGTGAAAAGTGCAGGCCCGGTTACGGTTTCTGCCTTTGCCAATGCCTTCAGCGTTATTGCCATAGCTGGTGGCGTTACAGAATTTGGTAACCTGAGGGAAATACAGATAAAGCGTGCAGGCAGGGTAATAGATGTGATAGATGTTTACAAGTATCTTACCACCGGAGAATATGGCAAACAAAGCTACCTCCAGAACAATGATTTTGTGATTGTAAAGTTTTATGAGAAAAAAGTATTGGCCACAGGGCAGTTTAAACGCCCCATGTATTACCAGTTGAAAAAGGATGAAGGGGTAAAAGCTTTATTAAGATATTCAGGCGGCCTTACAGGCGAAGCTTTTGCATCTGGTATGAAAGTGCTGAGAACTGAAAATGAAAAGCAGGTGCAAAAGGATGTAAATGCCAATGCCATTATTAAATTAAATGACCAGGATGCTCAGTTGAATGATGGAGATATTGTAAAAGTTGACCTGATTAAACCCGGCATCATCAATAAGGTGGAATTGAGGGGGGAGGTAAACTATCCGGCGGTGTATGAATTAAGACCTGGTGACCGTCTTTTTGATGTAATCAACAGGGCCGGCGGTGTTACCCGCAATACTTATCTGCCCAGGGCTTATATCTTCCGTGGTGCAGGCGACTCCACCAACATTAAATCCAACAAGCTGGAAATTAACCTGACAACCATTGATAAAAACAAGATTTCTGATGAAAATAATGTGGTGCTGCAGGCCAATGACGTAATTCAATTATTTACCCAGGCCGAATTTGGTGAGCAGCAGTATGTGGAAATTTTTGGCGAAGTACGCAGGGAAGGGAAACAAAAAAGATATTCTGGCATGTCGCTGCAGGATCTTTTATACCTGTCGGGTGGAATAAAGCCTTCGGCAGAATACGGAAGACTGGAAATATCGAGTATTATTGATATGGACTCTGCCCAGCTTAATCTTAAACCTACCAGAACCATTGTAAAGTCTTACAAAATACTGCCGAGCCTTGAGCTTGATTCAGCATCAGCAAGGATAATCCTTAAGCCGTATGACCAGGTTTTTGTACGCAAAAATCCTACGTTTGAATTGCAGCAGAATGTGCGTATTGATGGTTTGGTGAAGTACCCGGGCGATTATCCACGCCTCAATAAATCTGAGCGTATTTCCTCATATATTGAAAGGGCCGGTGGTATTAAGGAAAATGCCAATCTTGCTGGTGCTGTATTGTACCGCAACAAAACCGACTTATTGAGGGAAAACCTGGTACGCAAGCCAAAGTTTGATTCTTCGGGCAGAGAGATACCTGACAGTGTATCGGTTGACCTTGCCAGGCCGGTGAGTATCGACCTCTTTAAAGCAATGAAATACAGGAGCTCCAAGCATGATATTGTGCTGCAGGAGAGAGATGTGGTATATATTCCCGAAATCAATCCCTTTGTATCAGTTGGCGGCACCGTGCAATCGCCACTTAAAATTGCTTTTGACAAAGAGCATACCAACCTGGCATATTATATTGATAAAGCCGGAGGCTTTGGTGTAAGACCCTGGCGCAAACGTATATATGTAACGTATGCCAATGGCAAAAGCAGGCGTACCAAAAATTTCTTTTTCATGCACTTCTATCCTAAAGTGGAAGAAGGCTGCAGTATCATTGTGCCGGTGCGGCCTGAGGGCAAGGAAGTAAGTGATATTGCTATACAGACAGTAACGGCAACGGTTCCTATCATCATCAGTGCCATCATTATCAAATACCTCAATAAATAATTAAACCGTGAGCTCAGGCGAATTAATAATAAAGATTTTAAAAAGACTGAAAAAATTCAGGTACATTATTTTGCTTGCAGGCCTGGGCCTCGGCGGTCTTTTTTACTGGTATGCAAAAAAAACGAAAACTATTTATACTTCCAGGGCTACGGTGTTTCCACTTACCAACTCTGCTGATAATGCCAGTATGAATAATACCCTCAGCGGTATCCTGGGTATTTCGGAAGCTCCCAAAAGTTTCAGCAGCGAGGCTTCCATCAACATCATTGAACTTGCGTTGAGCCGCAACACGAGGGAAGCCGTGGCTTTGCAAAAACTTCCTGCATTTGGCAATAAAACCATTGCAGAACTGCTTATAACCAATGCTAATGAAGACAACGGCAAGAAGAATGCAAAAATTCCGTCAGACACCAACACGCTTGCTAATATCGGGGGAACTATATTAAAAGCAGGCATCAATGCCAACATCAATAAAAATGGTGTACTTGTATTAACATTCAGTTCCACCAATGAGAAACTGGTTTCGCCTGTGAGTTATGCTTTTGTAGATAAAATTTCAGACTTTTACAGGGAACTGAGGATTGGCAAGGCCAGGCTTGACCACGATTTTACAATAAAAAAAGTAGATTCACTTGATATTGAACTGAAGAAAATTGACAAGCATGCTATTGAGCTTGCCAACGGCAGTTATTTTACACCAACTGACAGGCTTGAGTACAATATTCCAAAAGACAACCTGAATGCACTTAAGGAAAGAACCACCCGCCAGCGTGATGTTGCTGCCAATAACAGGGAGGAAGCATTGTGGCGTTTGCAGAAACAAACCCCGATTATTAAAATATTGGATAAACCAGATCCTCCTTTCGACAAGAAAGAATCCTCTAAAATTCTTTTTGCATTAATTGGCGTTGCACTCGGTCTTGTATTAACTACCGTAATATTTGCCGGTGGCCTGGTGGTAAAATACATTGAGGGCGAACTGCAGAAAGCAATTTTTAAAACCGGGGCAACTACTGAGGCATCGGCTGAAAAGGAAGCAAAGGCAACGGCAGAACCGCCCGCTGCCCCTGCTGCATCATGATTTTCTGAATGCCCATTTAAACATTTCCTTCCAGGTAGCTTTTTTACCATACATCAGTATGCCTGTGCGGTAAATTTTGCCAGCAAGCCAGGTGGTAAATAAAAAGCCTGCAATCAGTAATGTCATGGAAAGTGTCAGTTGCCACCAGGGTACATCGCTTGCAATGCGCCCCATCATCACTATAGGTGAGGTGAAAGGAATAATACTTGCCCAGAACATGGCCGGGCTGTCGGGCGTACTTATATTGCTGGACAGAATAATAAAACCGAAAATAATGGGCATGGTTATCGGCAGCATCAACGATTGTGCTTCCTGCGGATCTTCGTTGATAACGCTGCCAATCGCAGCAAACAACGAAGAGTAAAAGAGATAACCCCCTAAAAAATAAAATATAAAGCAGGAAATTATTTTAAACCAGGGGATGGATGCAAGTGTACTCTGCATTTCAAATATATTTTTTGCTGCCTCACTGGCTGCAAATCCACCGCCACCGGGTATAGCACCGGATTGCTGCATCTGCTGCAACTCTTGTACCTGCTTCATTGTATCACCCGGGATGAATAATTGTGCTGCAGTAAGCAGCCCGAAAATGAGTATGATCCACAGCAGCAGTTGCGTAAGACCAACGGCACCAATACCTATTATCTTACCCAGCATCAGTTGAAAAGGCTTCACACTGCTTACAATCACTTCTGCAATCCTGTTGGTTTTTTCCTCCATTACCCCACGCATTACCATGGCACCAAAAATGAACATGGTAATATAAATAAGTATGCCGCTGCCAAAGCCAATTCCGTAATTCACTGCTGCATTTACTTTGGTGGTACTCCCCTTGCTGTCCTTCAGCTCATTTTTTATCACACTGGCATTGCTTTTTGTCTCTTTAGTAACAGAGTCAAGCTGGGCAATTTTAATTCCCCTGTTCTCCAGTTGCCTGTTTTCAAAAGCCTTGTCTAACTTGTTTTCTATATACTCTTTTGAAGCAGAGCTCAGCGTCTTCTTTGAGTAGAGGAGGAAGGTTCTGTTGGCACTGTCCTTATTCAATATCAGAATGCCATCATAGCCCTTGCCGGCAAAGTTGGTATCTGTTGCTGTAGCATCAAAACTGAAGAGTACTTTAGCAGAATCTGCCTTGAGGTTATTGCGGATAAACCCGGGATCGTTAATGACCGCAATTTTTTTCTGTTTTTCGCCCGATTTTGCTGCAAAAAAAGCACTGCCTACAACAAAAAGCAGCATCATAATCGGCAGCAGAAATGTAGACAGCAGAAATGTTTTATTGCGTACCCTGGTAACGTATTCTCTTTTTATGATTAATCCAACTTTGCTCATAATGGATAATTAAATGAATTGAATGAAAATTAATTAATTGCCTGAAACTGTCTTGTAGTGGGCGTATCCCCCACCAGCCTGATAAAAATGTCATTAAGTGAAGGAAGTTCCTCCTTAAATGAATTAATTGATACGCCTTTGCCGATAAAATACTGCAGCACATCATTGTTGCTTACCCCGTTAGAAAGCTTTACCAGCAGCTCCTCCGGCGAATGTTTTACCACTTCAAAAATATGCGTTGACAGGTGCTCAGGCAATACAGCAGCGCCTATGCGGTACAGATTTTCCTTAAACTCATTTTTTACCTGCTTTACGGTACCGTCTAATATTTTCTTTCCCTTATTTACAAGCACTATATGGTTGCAGATCTCTTCCACCTGTTCCATACGGTGTGTACTGAATATGATGGTACTGCCATTTTGCGCCAGCCTGAATATCTCATCCTTAATCAGGTTGGCATTTACCGGGTCAAGGCCGCTGAATGGCTCATCTAATATAATGAGTTTAGGATTGTGCAGCACAGTGGTTACAAACTGCAGTTTCTGGCTCATGCCCTTGCTCAGGTCTTCTACCTTTTTGTTCCACCAGCTCTGCATTTCAAACCGGATAAACCAGTCCTTTATCTTTTCAAGCGCTTCCTTTTTACCCAGTCCCTTCAATTGAGCAAGGTAAAGCGCCTGTTCGCCAATTTTCATTTTTTTGTACAGCCCTCTTTCCTCAGGCATATAACCAATACCCACAGTGTCGTTTACCGGGTCAAATTTTTTACCATTAAAGATAATTTCGCCGCTGTCAGGATAAAAAATACCGGTAATCATCCGCAGCAGGGTTGTTTTACCAGCACCATTGGGGCCAAGCAGTCCAAAAATATTACCCTCTGCAATATCAAAGCTGATGTCGTCCACTGCTTTTTGCGTAGCAAAGTACTTTTTAAGATTGTGCAGCTCAAGAACATTCATAATACAAATATTTGAAACGGGAAATTAGGGAGCTTTGGTAAGAATGCAAAATTTGATGCAGGTAAAAGTTGATTAGTTGATTAGTTCAAAGTTTGGAGGTTCAAAAGTTCAAGGGTTTAAAGTTCAAAGGTTCAAAGTTCAAGGTTAGTTGATGTTTGTCGGGCCTAACTTTGAACTTTCCAACTTTGAACTTTTGTTTAAAGCCCCGAAATAACTCCTGCAACTCTTTCCCCATCCATAGCAGCGCTTACAATACCACCGGCGTAGCCAGCGCCCTCGCCGCATGGGTACAGGTTGTGCAATTGCGGATGCGCCAGTGTAACAGCATCACGTGGTATGCGTACCGGCGATGAAGTACGGCTTTCAGTGGCTACCACCACTGCTTCATTGGTAAAATAGCCCCGCATTTTTTTGCCAAATTCGGCAAAAGCCTGCTGCAATGCCTGGTGTACAAATTCGGGAAGTACCGCTCCCAGATCAACAGCATGTAAGCCGGGTACATAGGAGCATTTTGGCAAAGAAGCAGAAACCCTGCCATCACAAAAATCGGCCATGCGCTGGGCCGGGGCCACCATTTTACCACCACCAGCGGTAAAAGCATCCTGCTCCGCTAATTGTTGCAATTGCAGCATCAGCAAGGGGTTAGCTTCGGCATTGGCAGTTGAAATGCCTGCTCTTTTCAAAGCTTTTACAGCATCTTCGGGCCCCGCCTGCACCACCATACCACTATTGGCAAAAGGATTATTTCTTTTAGAAGGGCTCCAGCCATTTACTACCAGTTCACCGGGAGCTGTGGCAGCAGGTGCTATAATGCCACCAGGGCACATACAAAAAGAGAAAACACCTTTCTGCTCCACCTGCTGTACAAGGCTGTAAGAAGCCGCAGGCAACAAATCGCTGCGGGTGCTGCAATGGTACTGCATGCTGTCAATCAATTGCTGCGGATGCTCAATGCGAACGCCCAGGGCGAAGGGCTTGGCCTCAATAAAAATGCCCTGCCGGTGCAGCAGTTCAAAAATATCCCTGGCGCTGTGGCCCGTTGCCAATATAAAGTCATCTGCTGCAAAACTGTTGCCACCAGCCGTTTTTACAGCTTTTACCTGGTCATTTTCGGTTACAAAGGCGGTTACTTTCTTTTCAAATAAAAACAATCCACCGCACTGCAGTATCTGCTCCCTCATGGCAGTAATAATCTGCGGCAGTTTATTGGTGCCAATATGCGGGTGCGACTCGTACAATATTTTTTCTTCGGCTCCAAAATGTACAAACAGGTTCAGTATCCTGTCTATATTGCCCCGCTTATTGCTGCGGGTGTATAATTTGCCATCGCTGTA
>JANMDL010000127.1:0-8380 GCA_031376295.1 Chitinophagales bacterium | reverse complement strand
CGTTTATCTTCTGATTGCGCTGCAGCACTTCCCTGTCATGCTCAGATTTCAGTTGCACAAAACGCTCTTTTGCCTCCAGTTGCTTTTCCTTTTTAAGCGTTTCAGCCCTGCTTTCTGCGTCTTTTAAGATATTTTGGGCGTGTTGTTCGGCTTCTTCTACCTGTTTTTTTGTGTTTTTGGCAAATATTATTTTACCCAGTACAACGCCTGCTATAAGGGCTGCTGCACCTACTATGATGGAAAGTATTGTTGGTTCCATTGAAACATGCTGTTTTTAAACTATTCGTAATATATATCCTCTCCGTACCCATAATTACTTACAGTTGAGTGAGTTAATTGGCGAAGATAACGAAAAAAAGCATGTTAATGTTGTAAGCCTACTTTTCAAATTTTCACCTGGCGCTACCCCTGCAAACAGTGCTGATAGACATGGGTATTATATGTGATAGCCGGCTATATAAGGCTTAATGAATGGCTCTGCTGCTGTCCGCAGGGGCAATTTCTCCTGAAAATTGGTACTAATTGTACCGGAAAGCCATCATTAACATTTTCCGTTTGGTACTTATAGCAGTAGTAAGGATGTATGGTAATTATTCAATTGAGTAATACCGGCTGGGTAAATGACCGGCAGTGCACATAAAGTAATAGCCGGCCCAATGCCGGGCGATTTGATGCCGGGAGGTAACCAGTCAGTTTATGAGTAGAAATGGTCTAAGTTTGCACATTATTATGCAATTATTCAATATTACCAGCCGCATCATTGTTACCTGCAGTAAGCGCATGGCACCCTGGCTGCAGCAGGAAATTGCAGCGCTGGGCTTTACCGGCGAAAGGGCTTTTGCCACAGGCGTAGAACTGCAGGGTACCATGGCCGACTGTATTACGCTTAATCTTAACCTGCGTTGTGCCAGCCAGGTATTGTTTTCCATTAAGGAGTTCAGGGCAGATAATGCAGAAGATGTGTACAAAGCGTTGGTAGATTTTCCCTGGGAGGATGTATTGAGGCAGGATGCATATTTTTCCATTACCAGCAATGTAAACAATGATACCATTGACAACTCATTGTATGTAAACGTAAAGATAAAAGACGCCATAGCCGACAGGTTCCGCAATAAAACGGGCGAACGGCCCAACTCCGGCCCGGAAGGCGACCAGGCTGTGATTAATCTTTTCTGGAAGGATGATTATGCCGAACTGTTTGTGGATACATCGGGGCAAACACTCTCCAAACATGGTTATCGCAAAATACCCGGCAAAGCACCCATGATGGAATCATTGGCGGCAGCTACATTACTGGCTACAAAGTGGGACAGAAAATCTCCTTTTATCAATCCCATGTGCGGCTCGGGTACCCTTGCCATTGAAGCTGCTATGCTTGCTACCAACCGCAGGCCGGGCCTGTACCGTACCAATTACAGCTTTATGCACTTTGCTGGCTATACAGAAGATATGTATGATGCTGCCTATAAAAAATTAGAGCAGCAGGTAGTAGATGTACCGGGCTTACAAATTACCGCTACCGACATAAGCGAAGATGCCATTTATGTATCCAAGGTAAATGCTGGCATTGCAGGTGTGGAAGAACTGATCAGTTTTGCTGTATGCGATTTTCAGGAAACGGTTATCCCCGAAAATGAAAATGGTGTAGTATATTTTAATCCTGAATACGGCGACAGGCTGGGCGAAGCAGTTGCCCTGCAGGAAACCTACAGCCTGCTTGGCGACTTTTTAAAGAAAAAATGCAAAGGCTATACCGGCTATATTTTTACCGGCAACTTAGATCTGGCAAAAAAGATTGGGCTTAAACCAGCAAGACGGTTAGAATTTTATACCAGTAAAATTGACTGCCGGCTGCTGGAATATGAACTGTATGGCGGCAGCAGAAAAGTAGAAAAGTGAATACGCACACTTTAAAAACAGTTACACTAATCCGCACAAAAAAGATTTCAATCATCACAGCTATGATCACATTTCTTGATACAATAAAAAAGCGCAATACAGCCCTGTATTACTACGGCTGGAGTTGTATTATTTGCGGGCTGGTTTCGCTGGTACTGATTTTTATGACAGAAAAACAGGTATTGGGCATTAATGCATGGCTAAAGCCCATGAAGTTTTTTTTGTCGGCAGCCATATTTTGCTGGACGATGGGTTGGCTGATGGCCCACCTTGATGAAAAAAGAAAAGTGACTATTTTCAGTTGGGTGGTGATTGTTGTGTTTGCATTTGAAACAATTTATATCGCTTACCAGGCAGGCCTTGGACAATTATCTCACTTTAATATTTCCAGTAAGTTTAATGGCATGATGTTCGCACTGATGGGTGTTGCTATTACGGTGATGACATTATGGACAGCATATATCGGCTACTTGTTTTTCGTAAAAAAATTTCCTGCCCTGCCAGCTGCTTATGTTTGGGGAATAAGGCTGGGCATTTTATTTTTTGTGATTTTTGCTTTTGAAGGAGGAGTAATGGCGGCAAAACTGGCACATACTGTTGGCGGCTCAAATAGCAGCCCCGGGCTGCCGGTTATTAACTGGAGTACAAAGTATGGCGACCTGCGGATTGCCCATTTTTTGGGTATGCATGCGCTGCAGATTTTACCTTTACTTTCATTTTACCGCATCCGCAGCACAAAGGGAATCATTATTTTTTCACTGCTGTATTTTCTTGTTGTTTCGGCCCTGTTTGCACAGGCAATGATGGGTGCGCCGCTAATAAGGTTGTAATATAAATTGTATGGCGCCAGCAGGAAAGTGGAGAAATGAGGCGTGTATGATGCTAAAACAAAATTTTAAACTGCGATGTTAGAAAAAGCAATACAAAGGCTGGAGTTTCTGTGCAATACTATTCCGCCATTACTGGCTGCAATTGATGAACAGGCATTTTCGCATAAAGAAAATCCCACGAAGTGGAGTAAAAAAGAAATCATCGGCCATTTGATTGACAGCGCTGCCAATAACCACCTACGGTTTGTACGTGGTCAATTTGAGCAAGAGCCTGCCATCAGTTACGACCAGAATAAATGGAACGAATGCAATTATTACAACCACATTGAAAGCAGCCAGGTAATCGCCTTTTGGACGGTTTATAACAAACAACTGGCAACACTCATTAAGCAAATCCCAAAAGAAAAATTAAGTAACAAAGTAAATAGCGGCGGTGAAATTCCTTTAACCCTGGAATACCTGTTTATTGATTATGTGGCTCATGCGGAACATCATTTGAGGCAGGTGGTTAACTATTAAATCACCCCTGCTTCCAGTACTCATACTGTATATACTGTGCCGTTTCATCCGCAGCAGGCTTACCCAGTAATTTACTCACCACGTACAGTGCCATATCAATACCAGCCGATACCCCGGCAGATAAAATGATGCGGCCATTGTCCACCCAGCGCTCCTGCGGCAATAGTTTTGTGTGAGGTGCCGCAGCTTGCATAGCTTCTATTGCTTTCCAATGCGTAGTAGCAGATAGTCCTTTAAGCAGACCTGCCTTACCCAGTATCAGCGAGCCGGTACAAACGGACAATATCAGCTCAGCAGTTTTGTTCATCTCCTTCAGCCAGCTCAGCAGCACAGGGTTGTGCATTTGTTTGCGGCTGCCAAAATGCGTACCATCAGCATTAATGCCACCACCGCCCGGCACCAGCACAATGTCCGGCGCAGGGCAGTCAGTCATCAGGTAATTAACGGTGATGTGTAAATTATTACGGGCTGTTATATTCTGCTTCTCCGCTACGGTGTATACATTAAAAGGTTTCTCACCCCCATTACGCAAGCCGCATACAGAAAAAATTTCAAAAGGGCCGCTGAAGTCGAGTACTTCCACATCATCAAAAAGAAAAATGGCTACGTTGCGCATGTAAAGTTTTTATAAAAGTATGACAGGCTGGTCATTAAAAAAAACAAGCAGCCAAATGTAGTTTATTGCAGGAGTACCGCCGCTGCTTCATCCAGTACAAAGCAGCAGTTACTGTGCCCCTGCAAGCAGGATGCAGGCACAGCACCGGTAATACTGCCCTTTACCGCCTGCTGAATGATATTCGCTTTCGCAGGTCCCCATGCAGTGAGTATTACCTGCTTTGCTTCCATTACATGACGGATACCAATGCTGATGGCCTGCGGAGGCACGGCTTCAAGGCTGCCAAAATCGGTTACCGCTGCTTCCCTGCTTTGCAGTGAAAGGTTAACCAGATTAGTGTATGTATCAAAAGGTGTACCCGGCTCGTTAAAAGCAATATGGCCATTGCTGCCAATACCCAGCAGCAGCAAATCAAAACCACCCGCAGCAGCAATAGCTGCATCATAGCGGCTGCATTCCTGTACAACTTCATCCGGCGCAACAGAGCAGTAAGGATAAAAAATATTTTCCGGGAGTACGTTTACATGATGGAGCAGGTGATGGTGTGTGTAGCTGTAAAAACTGCGGGGATCATCTTTTGCAAGCAGGTAATACTCATCCATGTTAAAAGTAATTACATTTTCAAAGCTCAGGCCCTCCTGCCTGTGCATACGCACCAGCTCTGCGTATATGGGTATGGGCGATGAGCCCGTGGGCAAACCCCATACAAAGCGGCGACCCTCCTGTTGTGCTGTGCGGATAGCAGTGGCAATGGTATCCGCAACATATAAAATGCCTTGCTGCTTTGCTGACAAAACTCTTGCAATCATTTCTGAAAGTTACAGCTTTGGCATTTACAAGACAGGATTTTTAAAAACATAAGCGGATGATTTGACACTTTGGGTAAGGGCAGCTTTTAACAAAAGCAGCCCTTTTTTATCCCAGCCAGATATGTCTGAATTGCTTTTAAATGACACCCGGGATATGGTTATCCGGATAGACAGTATATTTATTTGGCTGCAATGGTTTCGTCAATAGTCCTTATATTGCTTCACACAGCGTATTCAAACACATGGTGATTTTTTCATGCCCGTATAAATATTAACACTTTGGAACAATTACTTTACTATTTTTCAGCCAAGGGGATTCCCGAAAGTGAAGTTGAGCAAATAGCAGCCGCTTTTACATTTAAGAAAATTGCCAAAGGGGAGTATTTTGCAGAAGAGGGTAAAACCAGTAAGTACCTGGCATTTATTACCAAAGGGCTGTTTCAGTATTTTTATTCAAGAGATGGCAAAGAAATGACCACTTATGTTACCGGAGAGCGTAACTTCCTCATTTCGCTAAGCAGCTTTTTTAAACAACAACCCGGCAGGGAATACATAAGAGCCCTGGCTGATGCTGAACTCTGGCAGATTCATTATACCGACCTGGTAAACCTAAAAAGGGAGAGTGAAGCCTTTAAAACATTCTATATTGGTGCCATGGAAAACCTGGTGATGGGTATGGATGAAACCAGGGCAAACCTGATGATATTAACCGCTGAAGAGCGCTATGCCTTGTTGCTGAAAGAAGAACCTGCAATGCTGCGGCAAATCCCCCTGCAGTACCTTGCTTCTATACTGGGCGTTACCCCAAGACATTTAAGCAGGATCCGCAATAATATATCCTGAAATTAATTTATAGACATTTGTCCGGTAACCGCCATTTTTAGCTGCGCACCTTTGTATCGTTAATAACAAATAAAAAAACGATATGAAACAGGTAATCATTTCCGCCTTGCTCTTAATTGCAGCAGGCACAGCATTTTCTCAAAACAAATTTTCTAAAAACGAACTAAGTATCAATGGCTTCCGCAACCCATCCATAGGGCTGGAATACCGTTATTATCATGTATCGGCACATGCAGGGTATTATACCACCGCCTTTAAATCAGGCGAGTATACCAACTTTATTAAAACCGGGCTTACTTATTGGTTTCTGCCCGTTGATAAAAAAGAAATCCCTTCTTCATTTTATGCAGGCGCTTCCTATATGCGTGGTCTTACCCGTGATTATAAAAATAAAAACGCAGTTGCCGCAGAAGCTGGTTTTCGCTGGATGATCTGGAGAGGAGTGAATTTCAGGATGGGTGCCATTGCAGTTGCGGCCAAGGGTAAAGATGTAAAAATCAACCCAACACCGGGCATCAGTTATTCATTCAAATTCTAAACAATATTATCATGAAAACAGAAAAAACAACCGGTTGGCTGCTCATTGCAGGTGCAATTGGTGTATTTATCCCCTATACCATTCTTACCATTATCTTTGACTATCCCGGTATTTTAAGACAGGATACAGGCATCATTCTTACCAGGTTTCATGAAGGTGGCAGCAAATTGATCTGGACATGGTTTGCCTTTGCACTACTTGGCCTTCCATTATTGTTAGCTTATATCCGCATAGGTCAAAAGCTTGAAAAAAAGTCTCCAATGGTACGTACAGCTACAACCATTGGCGTAATAGGCCTGATTGTACAGATGATTGGCTTGTTGCGATGGACATTTGTAGTGCCTGTTCTGGCAGATACATTTGTACATGCAACAGATGAAGCAACAAAGACTGCTGCTGTTATTGCGTTTAAAACAATTCACCAATTTGCTGGTGTATTACTGGGTGAGCATTTAGGGCAATTGTTTACAATCATATGGACCGTTTTAATTTCAGTATCTTTCGCCAGGTTAAAGTTGTTTCCAAAATGGGTTAGCCTGCTGGGTTTTATAAGTGCATTCATCTATTTATTGGCGCAGGCTGAATTATTCTCAACTGTAATGCCTGGTTTTCCGGTTTGGGATATGGCAGGTTTTATTGGCAGCACGCTTTGGCTGCTATGGCTTTTAATCATTGGAATCAGGTTTCTGAAAATAAAAACCTCACTTTAATAAATCACTTATATCATGACAAATAAAATTATTCTTCTGGTTACCCTGCTGGCTTACAGCATTATTGTAAGCCAGTCCTTTATGTACATTCTGGCATTAAAGCATGTACAGCTTTCACTCGAAGCCAACCCATATATTGAATTAAGAAAACTTATAGACACCAGTATGAGGGGCAATTTTAAATATGTAATTTATGCTGCACTGCTTACTAATCTTATGCTGGTGATTTCAACGGTTAAAAATCCCGGCAGCTTATTATTCATTACTGCAGCCATTGCTTTTACCGCTTTAATAGCAGATACTTTACTCACAGTAAAAGGGAACCTGCCAATTAATGATATAATCAACACCTGGTCTGCTGATAACTACCCGGCAAACTGGGC
Organism: Chitinophagales bacterium; assembly: GCA_031376295.1. Classification (GTDB taxonomy): domain Bacteria; phylum Bacteroidota; class Bacteroidia; order Chitinophagales; family Chitinophagaceae; genus Ferruginibacter. Next base: position 1,233 of record JANMDL010000127.1, on the reverse strand, counting down.
AACGTACAGAACGAAGTGGCTCAATATTTTTCAATACCGCCAGATACTAAATATCATTGGCTTTGCGGGTTTGCTGATTGGAGCAGTGCTGGGGAGAAAAAGAAAAGGTTATTCATCATTCTTGCAGGGGTTTTATTTACAGTGAATGCCGCTGCTCAATCAGTTGATGTACTCAGGCTTAAAAAGAAAAGGCATTTTAAGGAAACTACCCTGTTTTACCAGGATTCACTGCTTTATTTGCGAAGTCCGTTACAATAAACCCCATGTGATTGATGAAGAATATCGTCAGAGTATCATACTTATAGTTTAAAGACACAGCAAAATTCAGTAAATCAATTGCATTTGATATCGGAAAAGCAGTTCAATAATCAGGTGCATCTTTAAAAAAATCTCAGGCAGGCACTGGGAGGATGTAAAAAGCGACATTACAGGGTTGGTAAAGATTCTCTCGATAACAGAAAGTTCAATAGAACTTGAAATGAATCTCATAGTACAAGCCAGTAAAGCATACATCTATAAGGGAACCAGGGAATTCAAAAAAGCTAAAACAGGGTTGCTATAAACTGCCGCATATCTCCTCCAAAAAACCTACCTTAGTACCATGCGCCCCATCATCATCGGTTTTGGCTTAATGATACTCTGCCTGCTGGTACTGTTTAAGATAGCGGAAGTGAATTTTATAAAGGGCGATGTAAAGCTGGAAGTAATTGTGGCCATTGCCGCCATGATCTTTTTTTTTGTGGGCCTGTACTTCAATTACCAGCAAGGTAAAAAAAGGGAGGAACCCACCCCGCAGCAGCCAGAGACCGGGACTATAAATACAATTGATTATAACCAGATAAAAAAACTGGGACTCACCCAACGGGAGCATGATGTACTGGTAAAAATGGCGACCGGCTGCAGCAACCAGGAAATTGCCACAGCGCTTTTTCTCTCAGAAAGCACCATCAAAACCCATGTATCCAATATCTTTTTTAAGTTGGATGTAAAGCGCCGCACACAGGCCGTGCAGGTGGCCCGGGAGTTGAAAATTGTGGTATAGCGGCTGAGTATGAAGCTTTTAATACCCGGGGAGGAGAAATTTCCCACTTTAGTATGAGGTAAAAAGCTGCTTCAATACCTATTTTGCACTAAATTATTTTTATGAAACAGATAGTATTCCGCTACGGCCTGTATGCCACCCTGGTGATTGTGGTGCTGGGCATGGTTGACCTTTTTATTGTGGCAAAATAT
>JANMDL010000206.1:0-2027 GCA_031376295.1 Chitinophagales bacterium | reverse complement strand
TTGTACCTTTTTACCTGTGTAAAGCACCGACTGGCAAAAATCAGGCAAGTAACTTGTTTTGGTAAAATGAAGGTACCTGCCGCTGCCATTTACACTGCCGTCAATGGTGAGGTTATAAATATCGTTCAATTGTACCATCGGGTTGTTCTGGTTGGCTGTATTGCTGATCGCTATCAGTTTTACTACCGGGGTATTGGTGCCAATACGGATGCGTGGGCCGGCACCCCTGAACATGCTGTAACCATGTATGGCTGTTTCCGTAAGGTCGGATGTGATTATCACCTGCACATCGCTGCTGGATGGGCTGAATGTATTTGATTTTGCCGCTTCAAAAAAACCGCCATCGCTGGTAAGTGACGTGTATTGCTCTCCGTTACCAACATATACTGTGTCAGGAAAAATGCCATACATTAACAGCCGCAAAGGCTCCTCTGGTGGCGATACCTGTGCATTTACGCTGGTATGCTGTGTACCATTGCTGTTGGAATAACCCAGATTGATTACGGGACCTCCATCCTGTGCTGTAAAGTAATAAGCAACCGAATCTCCCGGAGAAAGGCTAAGGCCAGCCGCTGCATAATCGGGTGTAAAGCTCCACTCTCCACCTTTAATGCTGCCCTGCGTAAGATTGCCAGGTACACTTAGCCAGCCACTAGCCACAGGAAACGATTTACGGAACCACATGCGTGGCTTGTTATTGCTGTTCGTATCTACACCTGCACCATTATCTGTAATAGATACTTTGTATGTAATTACCGTGCCTGCCTGCTGCGAAGCAAAAACTGGATGACGCAGTACCGGGGCATCTCCATCCTGCAGGCTGAAATTTCCGGCATCAGCACCAATATCCACCGGTGAAAAATTACTGCGCAGCTCTCCATCAAAATCATTTATTGCCGTTGCCTCTGCCACGCCCTGCCCTTCAGCAGGATTGGGATTGGCAAGATGCAGGTTAACAGTGCTGTTGCTGCCCAGCGGGTTAATAAAATTTGGGTTATAAAATACTGAATTACTGTCTCTGCTGCTGGCACTGCGCCAGGCCACAATACCTTTGTAGCCCAGGTTTTTGTACAGCACAGTTGGTGTTTCTGTATTGGCACTGTAATAAATATTGTTGTTCAGCACCAGGCCATTCAGGCTGGTGATATTGGGGTCAATTTTTACCACACAGCCCTTGTAAAAACTGTTGATGCCCGTGTAGCGGCTGTTCTGCAAAATATTGTTCACCACCCGGCTGCTCTTAATGGCCCCCTGGGTAAAATACAAAGCGTTGCTTTCTGCATCATACAAGCCATTACCACCGATATATATACTGTTGTGGGCAATTACCGTGCTATCCAAAGGGGCGCTGATACCGGTTATGCTAAAGGGGGTGGGCATGATACTGCCGCCGGTATCCACACCCAGGCGTATCATGTTGTTTTGTATATTGAACTGTCCGTGCAGTGTTAAACTATTGTTGTTGCCGATACTGATACCTGCCAGCGATATGGTACCGCCTGGGTTTTGAAAACTGTGTATGCTGTTGCCCGAAAAAGTAACGCCACTGCAATAATCCGCTGAAATGCCGGTGAGCAGCCCATTGCCGCTTACGACAGATACAAGTGAATGTACCTGATTGCCCGATATGATTGAGCCATTCCCTGCAAACTCCAGCTTAATGGCGGTGGTAACAGCACCGGTGATGCGGCGAATGGTATTATCTTTCACCTGGGGCAGGCCACCACTCAGCGCAACTGCCACCACATAACCCGATACATTCACTACCTGGTTATTACTGATAAAATACGGCACATTATAGCCTGTACTGCCAAACGTAGCATTGGTAACATTTACCTGTATGCCAAATTGCTTGTCTACATTGTTGGTAGTTTCAATACTATTGCTCACCAAAGGGCTGCCGATGGTGTTGCCGCTTACCTGTGTGTAAGCACTGCTGAGACCATTCACCACAATACATTTTAAAATAGTTTCCCGGTAATTGGTGGGGTCTTGCTGGGTGCGGATGCCGCCGAATCGGTCGGCGA
>JANMDL010000124.1:0-3251 GCA_031376295.1 Chitinophagales bacterium | reverse complement strand
GCAAAAAAAAGTAAGCGTAATAAATTCGACGTTTTAATTTCCATCAACCGTGATATTGCGGCTGGGCTTATGACCAAGGCAGGTAACGACTCCCCCGCTTCTGCTGCTGTGTCCGGTAACAGCGTAACTTCAGCCTAATCATAAAATAAGGCCTTTGGATATATGCCAAAGGCCTATGCGGAAACCCAATCAAAAATCTAACTTATGCGCTAACCAAAACAGATGTCTGCGTTTGCGGTGCAGTCTCTGCCTGTCTTACCTGTTGCTGCTGCTGCGGAGGCTGCGATTGAACGGCTTCCCGTACCTGAGGCGCTTCCACACTGGTTACATTAACATCACTTTGTTTAGCTTGCGGCAACGGAACCTGCTGTGCCTTTTGATAGGCCCGTAATTGGCTGTCAGTTGGAATTTGGCGTACGATTTCGCCTGAATCAGAATCCCTGATCGCTAAAACAGCCTTATTGTAAGTATCATTATAATAAATATAAGGTGATACATAGGGCGCGCGGGCAACTTGCTGAACCTGCGTCGGATTGGCAGCATACGAACGCGCAGCATCGTTTTGCTCCAGCACTTGCCGGGCTACGGTCGCGTTAGCTACAGATGCATTTATGCCTTCAATCATTTCCCTGTGCCCATCTCTTTACCCACAACGGTACAAGACGGACTCCCTTATTCTACTATCATTATATCTTAAGTCAGCGCAGGTTGTCAATAAAAGTTGACAAGTAATGGCGATGTTTAAAATAATTTCTAATCGTAATAACAATGATTTAATCAGGATTAATTTATATTTATAAGTAAACATACATCAAAATATGCGGTATGAACCAAGTAAAAATCTATAAAATTTTATAAAACTTTTATAAAAATATAATATATTTTATAATTTTTACTCAATTTAGTATATTTATTTATTGAACATTATAAATATATTCATTTTTTATTGATAAAATTATTAAAGAATAAGAAATATCATAGGTTGTAGGTATAAATAATGAATGATGGTTTGTGGCCCAGTCCGCCGCCCGATAACGATGATCCCCAAAATAGCGCGACACAGGCGCTGCCGGCACATGGTAATATACGATGGGTGCGGTCACGGAAATCCTTGGTTCTTCAGGCAATTGAAAATGGTTTCTTAAGTGAAGCAGAAGCACTTGATCGTTACAATCTGAGCTCTGAAGAATTACATAATTGGCGCGAACATTTCCGCCGCACCGGAGAGGCAGGATTATCCACAACCGCCCTGCTCCGTGATCGACGATCATAAATCAGGACTATTCTGTTTTTATGTAATTTGATGTTATCAGTTATTAACATCTGTGGAAAAATCGTTAAAAACCCTTTATACTTCAAACTGTCTGGCCTGCGTCTTGCAAGTTCCATCTTGAAAGAATGTGGGTTGGTGTTCTGTTTCTTGGATGAAGGTTGCCCGCTTGGACAATTTTTTGCCTTTATCACCCTCCCTTGACCGCAGCCTTACGGTGACGATGTGAATAGTACGTTTGATACCATGAAGAAACTGGGTGCCCTGCGTCTTGCGGTGCTTGGCATTGTCTTGTTTACCCTGATCGGGTTTTTCGTTTTTGTCTCGCTGAAGGTGTCGACACCGTCGATGAAACTGCTTTACAGCGAACTTTCAAGCGCGGATTCAGCATCGGTCGCCGCAAAACTGGAAGAACTGCAGGTCAAATATCAAATTTCTCCCGACGGCACACGGGTTATGGTTCCGGAAACCGATGTTGGCCGCGCACGTATGTTGCTGGCGGAAGCTGGGCTGCCCAATGGCGGGTCACTGGGTTACGAAATTTTTGATAAAGAAAACGGTTTTGGTACCACCAGTTTTGTTCAAAATATCAATCAGGTTCGCGCCCTAGAAGGCGAACTGGCGCGTACCATTTCCGCATTCGGCCCCGTGACCAGCGCCCGCGTTCATTTGGTGTTGCCGCAACGCGAATTATTCAGCCGCGAAAGCCGCCCATCAAGCGCCAGTGTGTTTATCAAGATGAAGGCGAATAACCGCCTGTCCGACGAACAGATCATGGCCGTGCAATCATTGGTGTCGGCGGCAGTTCCTGATCTGAAACCTGAACACGTCGCGATCATCGACAGCAGTGGCCGATTGCTGGCGCGTGGCGATGGTAATAGCGACGAAGTCATGCCGATCAAGGCCGAAGAACTGCGCCGTAGCTATGAAGCCCGTTTAACATCCGCCGTCGAAGATTTGGTCAGCCGTACGGTTGGTTTTGGTAAGGTACGTGCAACCGTGACCGCCGATTTAAATTTCGACCGCGTGACCACATCCGAAGAATCGTTCAACCCCGAACAGCAGATTGTCCGGTCATCGCAAACCGTGACCGATAATTCAACCGAACGCGCCCCACCGGGTGGTGACGCCGGGGTTGGTAATAATCTGCCCGGTGCAATTTCAGATGCACTGGTCCAAACCGAACCCAATGCCCAAGCCAACCGCACTGAAGAAACCACTAATTTTGAAATTGGCAAAACCGTAAAATCACTGGTCAGTGAAGTCGGCCAGGTCAAAAAAATATCGGTCGCCGTGTTGATCGATGGTACCAGTACCACCGATAAAGACGGTAAAAAAACCTATGTCCCTCGCCCCGACCCAGAACTGAAACAGATTGAAACCCTGGTCAAATCCGCCATCGGATTTGATGAAAAACGTGGCGATCAGGTCAGTGTCGTCAATATGCCCTTTGCCGAGGCCGATGTCCCCATCATCGAAAATAAAGATCAGATTCTTGGTTTTGAAAAATCTGACTTGCTTGATGCTGCGCAGGTTATTGTGGTTGCCATTATGATTATTCTGGTCGTGTTGCTGGTATTACAACCAATGGTCGGTCGCCTGTTGGCGGTATCGACCAGCGATGCACCAGAACCCGATATGGGGGGTATGTTACCCCGCGGCGGTATGAACCCGGCGCTTATGTCACCACAGGCCAGTGCTGCAATGGGCGGTGGTGGTATGATGATGGGTGGCGAAATGCCACCCGCCCCCGAAGAATTATCGGATGAAGCCAACATGATTAACGTCAAAAGCGTTGAGGGCAAGGTCAAGGCATCGGCCGTGAAAAAAGTTGAAGATATTGTGGCCGCCTATCCGAATGAAACCGTTTCGGTGTTGCGCAGCTGGATATCACAGGAATGATGAGGAGTTATTAAACTATGGCTGGTATGCGTGTCCGTGAAGATTACCGAACCCTGACCGGTGTTGAAAAAACCGCGAT
>JANMDL010000184.1:0-3214 GCA_031376295.1 Chitinophagales bacterium | reverse complement strand
AAAAAATTATGCAACAAGGTAATCTTAAAGGTGAAAAAAAATTCGGTACAAAGTCTGTAAAAGTAGATTTACAAATTCTATTTTTTGAAGAAGACAATATTCAATATGCATATATGCCTTCCTTTGATTTGACAGGGTATGGTAACACAGAAGATGAGGCTAAAGAAAGTCTTACTGTTGTGTTAGATGAATTTTTAAGATACACTTTAAATAAGAATACTTTGTTTATTGAAATGCAAAGGCTTGGCTGGAAGATTAAAAGCAAGAAAAAGCCGATGTATGCACCGCAAATGTCTGACTTGATAAATACCAACGACCAGTTGAAAGATATTGTCAACTCTAAGCAATATACAACGTAAATGATACAACAAATGTTGCAAATACAAAATTTTGCAAAAAATTACTTTTTTCGACAATCTATATCATGACAAAGAACTTTTATTTATGTTGACTATCAAATGCTTACGTAAAATTACGGCGTACAACAACTAAGGCTTCGTCGGGCCTGAAAGGCCAACGATGAAGCCTTAGTTGTACGGAACCGGTGCGCTGAAGTAAGTTTGTTATATGGGGATTGCGGTTTTGGGTGCTTGGGGTTACCGCTGTTTTAAGAGAGGATTTTATTTTTTTTGCTGCTGCTGTTTATATTTTCAAACGTTTTTTATTGTTGCTTGTATTATTTTGCTTGTTTTATTGATGCTACTATTGCGCTTTTTTTCATCTTTTATAACCTTACCGCATAGCCCTGCCACACCGCTGATGGCAGTAAAAATTTTATGCTGTTGCCTTTATTATATCTGTTGCCAGTTGCTGCCAGTATGCAGGTGGCGGCCTGTTTTTAAAATACAGCAGCGTTTGCATGGTTTCTTTTTTACAGCACGGGCATTGCCGGGGGTTGTATGGATGGGGTTTGGCTTTGGGTTTTATGTAAGCAGGTATTTTCAGCGCAGGCAGTTGTGCCTTTATTGTTTGGGCACACCGGTGTTTGCTGCTGCTGCTCAGTATGCCGTAATGCCGGATGCGTACAAAACCTTTGGGCAGTATGTGCAGGCTGAACCGGCGGATAAATTCCATGCCGTCCAGCTGCATGGTTTTGGTTACAGCGCCATGCTTATAATCTTTGTACGTAAAATCTACTTTACCATTTTCATTTTTTTGCAGGCGGTGGTTGCTGATGGCTATCTTATGGGTGTAGCGGCCCAGGTATTCTATTACACTGTGTGGACTGTCAAAAGGTTGTTTGGCAAATACCACCCAGGGGTGTTTGTAAAGACTGTCTGTGAGACTGGATGTAACCTGCAGGGGCAGCCGCTTTTTTAACTGTGCAATAAACTTTCCCCTGAACACAGTGCCCATGGCTTTTACATTGAACAAATATTTGCCGTTGCTCTTTGCCGTTAGCCACTTGTTTTGTTTGGTCAATCCACCACCCGGTACAATGCAATGCAGGTGGGGGTGCAGGGTCATGGTTTGTCCCCAGGTATGCAGTATGGCAATCATGCCTGTCCCGGCACCAAGCCATTTTTTATCTTTACCAAAACAATTGATGGTTTCCCACACGGCATCAAACAACAGGCTGTACATAGCTGAAGGCTGGTGCATGCACAATGGGTGCAGCGTATCAGGCAGTGTGAATACCACATGAAAATAAGGAACCGGCAGCAGTTCTGCTTCCCTTGCCTGTATCCATTGCTCCCGCTGATGGCCCTGGCATTTAGGGCAATGCCGGTTGCGGCAGCTGTTATAACTGATACGCAGGTGGCCGCAATCTGTACAGCCATCCACATGGCTGCCCATGGCAGCGCTGCGGCACCGCATTACGGCACCGAGTGTACGCAGTTGCCAGCGGTTGATGGCCGCAGATTGCTCTACCTGTAGCCAATGTGCATCCAGCACATCGGCTACTTCTATGGCAGGCTTCATTACCCCTGCTGGTTGTACAGTGTATCTATTGGGCTAATGGTTTGCGTCAGTACCGGCCTTGCCAGGTGCAGGTAAATCATCGTGGTATCAATATGAGCATGGCCCAGCAGTTCTTTAATGGCAAGGATACTTACGCCCTGTTCCAGTAAATGGGTGGCATAGCTATGCCGCAGGGTATGCAGCGATACATCTTCTTTTACTATGCTGGTTTTTTTTAATGCCTGGCTCATTACCCATTGTGCACCCCGCTGGGAGAAGGCCTGTCCGTCGTTGCCTTCAAATAAAAACAGTTGTGGCCGTTGTGTATCCATGTATGTTTTGATGCCCCGCTGCAGCAGGTTGCCCAGCGGCACGATGCGGTCTTTGTTACCCTTACCCTGCCGCACATGCAGCAGCTGGCGTTCCAGGTCTATATCGCCAATACGAAGGTTACGTACTTCGGCGCAGCGAAGGCCACAGCCATAACACAGCCCCAGCAGCAAGCGGTGTTTGAGTAAAGTGCAGGCTTTAAAAAGTGCTTTTACTTCTGATGCATTGAGCACCGGTGGCAGCTTATTGGTCTTTTGAATAACAGGTAAACTAAACTGCTGGTAAGGCAGTCCGCTGAGCTTGCAGGCAGCCCTCATACCATACACAGTGAACTTAAAAAATGTAGCACAGGGTGTGCCTTTGGCTTTAACAAAGTTCAGGTAATCCAGTACCTGTTCATTGTCAAGTTCAGTGGGCAGTTGATTAAAATGCAGTGCCAGGTGTGCCAGCTGCCTGCCATAGTTGGTAAGGGTGCTTTTGCTTTTACCACTTACATTAATGGAGCGTTCCAGGTCCTGATAAAGTTTGGTAAATCCCGTAACTTTACTGCAGGCCTGCTGTACGATGGTTACAACATCAGTGCCTGCTGTACGCCGGCCGGTAGTTTGTTTGTTTTGCATTTTGCATTTTTTGTAGTGAATAAATATTTTATGCAAAGCAAAGCCCCTGTAATTAAGCAGGGGCTTTAACTACCGGTAGGTTTAGTACAACAAAAGGTTTTGTGCAATTGGGGCTCGACGTTGCAGCAATCATCAACAGTGCATATCCAGGCTTTGGTTTCGGCGGACGGAATTCTGTTGGGCAGTAGTTCTAAACTTCGGCTTTTAGTTATAAATTTAGCTTCGGTTCCGGGCGGACGGAATTCTATTTCCCCACCTTCGCCAAGCCCTGTTCGTTAGCGGAAAGGCAAAAATACAACCCTACAATAAATGGAGTACATTATAAAAGACGAAAAACTTGAATTAATATACCAACACGGAAA
>JANMDL010000173.1:0-3444 GCA_031376295.1 Chitinophagales bacterium | reverse complement strand
TGATTGATTTTTTCAAATAAAGCTTCCCGCAATTTCTTTACAAGAAATGTACGGGCCTTTACCAACGAGCGTTGTGCCAGGTAACGGAAAAGATTAGCAAGAATAACTGCCGCTACAATAACACCAGCAATCAGGTACAGGGCATATACCGGATTGATGGTTTTAAAATGATATACCCAATAGTAAAATACATCCCTTACATATGTTACTGAAAATGAAAAATCAGGCAGTGCAGCATATTGTTTTGCATCAGCTGTTATAGACGTGTCAAATAAAAAATTTAACAGGGGGATAAGCAATGCAAACTGGAAAACATTAAAAAAAACAGCGATTAGCGTACATATAAAAAAAGGAGCAACAAAGCGGCCATAAGGTTTTGCATAAGCCAGTAAGCGCCTGTAAATTTTCATTCCTTTTTTTTATTCAATTTAAAATAACGACCTGTAAATTTCCCAGTATTGAGCTGCTGCCCTGCTCCAGCAAAATTCTTTCCCTTTCTTTATAATATCATCCTGCATGTTAAACCTTATATACTGCTTCATACCAGCCTCAAATGTTTCCTGCATAACCGTTTCTGAAAAATCCCTGAAGTAAAAAGCTACATTGCCTCCAATTTCGGGCAGCGCAGTTTTATCCGACAAAAAAAGGGGTTTACCTACCGACATTGCTTCTGCAACCGGCAAGCCAAATCCTTCTGCGGTAGAAGGAAATGCAAAAGCACTGCAATTTTCAAAATACCAGGATTTCTCATTTTCAGATATCTGCCCAGGCAGGTGTATATTGTCCCTAATCCCCAACAGAGCCGCTGTTTCAGCAATCTGGTTATAATAGTCAATATCATCGTGTCTTCCAGCAATCACCAGCTCAAAGCCGGGGTTGCTGTAAACAAGGGATAACAGCGAATGGAAATTCTTCTTTCGGGTAATTGTACCCAGCGAAAAGATAAATGGTTTTACCGGTTTGTAAGATACAGCAGAAAGCAAAGGCTGCTGCAGGCTATTGGTTCCATTGTGAATTACAACCACTTTTTTATTGCCGGTATCGCAATAAAACAAGAGATCTTTTTTTGTGTACTCACTTATGCACACAATAACATCGGCCCTGTTTATAAGCATTTGCAGCCTGCGCAGGTAACGCTGCTTCTTTGAGGCTGACTTCCTGTCGTCGTACAAAAAATTAAGATCATGAACGGAAAGTACCACTTTAATTGCCCTGTCCCGGAAAGGCAGATAATAACTGTCCTGGTAAGTGGCATGCCAAACCGAATACTTTTTTAAGGAAGGCATATAAAATTTATGCAGCTCGGTTTGCATAATATGCGTATTACTGCTGCCAAAAAGGTGCGCTGTACCATACGGGCTGTAAAATACCAGTTCTTCTGAAAGTGTGACCGCTTTTTTTTGTATGTGCTTACCCAGGTTTAAACAGTAATGGTATAAACCGGTGTCCGCATACTTCATTCTTTCACAATCAAAAACTATTCTGCTTTTCATTTTATCCTGAAATGTTTATACTATGCTGCAGCAATATACTGCAATATGATTATTATTTTACCCACAGCAGATTGTAGTTAATTTCTACTGCAAATATTGTGCAACATTTCTTTAAAACCGCCTGTAAATAAGAATCTTTAAAGAAATATGTTTAAATTTACATTACAATTCTTCTTGCAAAAATCCATCATTACTGAACGGGCATAAAATTTGCTTCAACAGGTAAAACAGCAAGTTTAAAATTCAATTAATGTATAAGATTATCCTTGATTGCGATTTGATGCGCCACAAAGATTCTGGCCTTTATCATTATTGCCTTAACCTGGGTATGTATGTTAAAAATGCTCTCACCAAAGAAAAAAACGGGCAGATTTCCTTTTATCTTCCTTCCTCAGAAAGCAAAACATTCGGGAAAGATGCCAGTTGTATTGTTGAGCGTAAATGGCACGATAAGCTGTTCAAGCCATTTTTATGGGACTGTGATATCTGGCATGCACCGTTTCAATCGGGAAGAATTATCATACCGAAAAAAAACAAACACATTAAAGTTTTACTTACCATTCACGACTTAAACTGCCTGCATGAAGATAAACCGGATAATGAAAGGGTGGATAGCCTGCAGAAAACACAAAAGCTGATTGACCGGAGCGATGCCATTGTATGTATTTCGCAACATTGCAAAAATGATGTAACCACTTACCTGGATGTAAAAAACAAACCCGTTCATGTTATTCACAACGGTACGCATAATGTTACAGTTCCCCCTGAAAAACCCGCGGGGTATAAGCCCTCAAAACCCTTTATTTTTACTATGGGTTATGTAAACCGGAAGAAGAATTTTCATACCCTTGTGCCTTTATTGAAAGATACCAGTTTTGATTTGATTATTGCAGGAAAATTAGACGAACAGGATTACATACATAAAATGAGGCTGCAGGCTAGGAAACTGGGCGTATCGGAAAGGCTGCATATACTTGGGCCTGTAAGTGAAGAAGACAAAGCATGGTACCTGAATAACTGCCTTGCCTTCATGCTGCCATCTCTTGCCGAAGGCTTTGGGGCCCCTGTTGTGGAGGCAATGAAATTCGGCAAACCTTTATTTTTATCTAACCTCACTTCCTTACCAGAAATTGGAGGCAAAGTGGCTTTTTATTTTAACAATTTTGAGGCAGGGCACATGCAGCGGGTTTTTAAGGAAGGCTTAACCGAATATGAAAAAAATGGCCTGGCTACCCGGATCATGAACAGGGGTAATGAGTTCAGTTGGGAGAATAAAGCAGCAGCATACATTAAAGTTTACCAATCTCTTTTAAACATCAGGTAAAAATAAAAAAGCACATGATAAACTTAAAATCATCATCAGCAAGGCAGTGGAATACCGACCTCGTTTATGATTCCGCCAAAAGAAGATCGGAGTTGTGCAAGGCAAAAGACTACTACGCAGGTTGGTTTAAACACTGGTGCAATCAATTGGGAGAAAGCCCCAACTTTCACCGCAAGCAGTGGGAGTTTGTTTTTGTAATGCAGGCTTTGTGGGAACGCAATTGTATTAAAGCGGGAAAGAAAGGATTGGTATTTGCAGTGGGTACCGAGCCCCTGCCGGCTATGTTTGCAAGTTTTGGCTGTTGCATTACTGCTACTGATATTTTTCCTGACAAAGGTGTGGAAATGGGCTGGGCCAACGGTAACCAGCTTTGCTTTGGCTTAGAATCGCTAAATACAAGGCAACTGTGTGAAGCGGAAGATTTTGCAAAACTGGTCACTTACAGGCCGGTTGACATGAATGAAATACCTGCTGACCTTATTGACTTTGATTTTAACTGGAGCAGTTGCTCTTTTGAGCATCTGGGCACACTGGAAAAGGGATTCTGTTTTTTACAAAACCAGTTAAAAACCCTTAAGCCCGGTGGTTGGGCCGTACATACTACAGAATACAATGTTTCTTCCAATG
>JANMDL010000120.1:0-1868 GCA_031376295.1 Chitinophagales bacterium | reverse complement strand
AGTTTATGAAAAAAACTATTCCACTTAGAGTATCAATTATTTTTGCATGTATTTTAATATTTTTTTCAACCTGCAAAAAAGAAAATAAAGTACAGGAAATTAATTTGTCAAGTGGCACTTCAGCCGATTCCAGGGATGGATTCAGAATGAATATCAAGATAAGCGGTAAGGAAGGAAGTGGTAGTAAAACTGCAAACGCTGAAACTAAATATATCAGTGACATGGGGTCTCCACAAAAAGTGCTGGTTAGTTTTGTTAATATGGACATACGTAAGGTATTGCTCAATGACAGTCTTACCATCAATGTCGACTCCTTTAGAAACATAGTTGTTCACCCTGTAAAGTTGCCGCCTGATGGCAAAAAATACTGGTTTATACCCTTTGACCCGGGGGAAACTCCAAGGCTTGCCAACAGTACAGGCGGTAATGATGCAATTGGATGCTGCTGCGGGCAGTCGGGAGATGGCTGTTATGTATCCGAAAGTGGTCAGTGCCTGACTAAGGTTTGCCTTAAATGTACAAATGCAGCTATCTCGTTTGATGCCAGCAACAGCCCTTCCATAAGATCACTTAATAAAGGCTTTACAGTAGTGCAGGCTGACATTGTAGTATTTAATGGAGTAAGCTATAAGTAGCACGGTAAATCACCCGATTCTCTTTAGTATCCCGCGTTCTTCGCTGCTGTCCGTATGTCTGCGACTACAGACAAGCAAAACACAATCAACAGCAGTTCTCTTTAGTGCTCAAAGTGCCGTTGGTCAAACCAGACGGCGGCGAAAAAATCACCCCACTGTAAAGTAAATTGTAAACCATCCGCAATGCCCTCCCGGTTAGTTTATGCTGTATGAAATTTTATTATGGCAGAGACATTGCGGCGAAGTAAAGCCCCGCCAACCAAATAAATTTTGAATAAAATAAAAAAAGCCCCGATCTGTTAGAGACCGGGGCTTGCTCCTCCTTCGGCGGACACGGTGGCTATACCTTGTTCAGCTACACCCCGCCTCGCAGGCAGTTTTATAATATACAGGTACTTGCACCCTGCGCCAGCATACAGAATATATTATTCAGCGGGCGGAGCATCATTTTGCTTTGCACCGGCAGTATTACCCGCTCTGCCTGCCAGTAATATATTGTATTGGTCAACGAGGGCATTCACTTCGCTTATTGTTTTGGCAAAGGGGGCTGCACTTTTTGCTACCGTAGCTTGTGCTGCCAGCATATCCCGCAGGGCGTAGTACAATAAATTGGCTTCGGTTCTTTTATCCTTAAGGGTATTGGGGTTGTTGCCACCCAGTTCCACCGTTCTTTCAATGTATTTTTGTGCCAGCAATTCATTGGCAGTTTTCAATTCGGTTACCCAATCGGTTAGTGTTAGCGCTGCAATGGCTGCTGCAAAATCGGGCTTGGCAGTAAAATCGGTAACTAAGCTGGTAATAATGGCCGTTTCTGCAGGCAGGCTGGCCGTGGCCACGCTGGTAGCCGTGCCATACACTTTCAATTGGCTCATTAGCACATCAGCCGCTTGTTTTTTTGCATCGTTAAAATGGCTGGTGCAGGCATCTATGTATTTGAAAATGCCCCCAATGGCTGTATCCCTGCGTACATCCAGCGCTTCTATTATCGGGGTGATGTTACTGCCCTGGTCAGTTTTAAAAAGGGCTTCAATTTCTTTAATCACCCCATCAAAAGCATCGTACTCGGGCTGTACTTTAAGGGTGGTGGGATTGTTAAGCGAAACGATGGTTAAAAAGTTTCTGGAAAACTGGATGTACTCGGGGTTGCGTAGTCTCAAAATGTCAATAGCTTGTATCATATTCATAAAATTTAGACCTCAAAAATGTATGTTTTTTTTAAACCCACAAAAAACC
>JANMDL010000159.1:0-3625 GCA_031376295.1 Chitinophagales bacterium | reverse complement strand
TGATTTCCACATCAGACCGGGACGCATCCGGTCAAGCCGTGGGCAGCGAGCGAGACCCTTCATCGCGCAAGCGCTTGCTGCAACACAGCGTGCTGGTGGATCGATTTCACGGCAGGGCAGAATTGGACGCCAGCGCTCTCGCTTCGGCAAAGGGCAACGTGCAGCCGTTCAAGCAAACCGCCTGATCACCTCACGCTCGCGCGGCGCTGTCGTCAAAGCGCGCGTCGTGCGCAACAGCGGTCGCGGCGCACCATTCGCAACGCATCTCACCTATTTGCGCCGCGAAGGTGTGACACGCGACGGCGAGAAGGCGCAACTCTTTGGTCCCAAAAACGACAGGATCGATCCCAAGGAATTTGCCGAGCATTGCAAAGGTGACCGCCATCATTTCCGTTTCATCGTCTCACCTGACGACGCGACCGAGATGTTAGACCTCAAGAGCTTCACGCGCGATCTCGTGGCGCAGATGCAAAAAGATCTGGACACGAAGCTGGACTGGGCAGGCGTGGCCCATTGGAACACAGAGCATCCCCATGTTCATCTGATCATCCGTGGTGTGCGCGATGATGGCGAGAACCTCGT
The DNA here is from genome assembly GCA_031376295.1 of Chitinophagales bacterium. Classification (GTDB taxonomy): domain Bacteria; phylum Bacteroidota; class Bacteroidia; order Chitinophagales; family Chitinophagaceae; genus Ferruginibacter. The sequence continues at coordinate 3,043 of JANMDL010000159.1, read as the reverse complement.
CATCGCCCGCGACTACATCAAGGAAGGCATGCGCGACCGGGCACGCGACCTCATCACCCAAGAGCTTGGACCACGCACCGATCAGGATATCCGCCGCGAACTTGAACGTCAGATTGCTACAGAGCGCTGGACCAAGCTCGACCGGCAACTTATGAAGGATACAACGCGCGATGGCTTCATCGATCTTGCGCCGCTTCCCGGTCGTCAACCCGATGGGTTTCATGCACTCAAAGTTGGTCGGCTGCGGAAGCTAGAAGCTTTAGGCCTTGCCGATGAAGTTGGCGCAGGACAATGGGCAATCTCCGACAAGGCCGAAGCGACGCTGCGCACTCTTGGTGAACGCGGTGACATCATCAAGCGTATCCACAGGGGTCTCAGCGCGAGTGGCGTTGAGCGGAACGCTGCCAGCTATGTTCTTGCCGGCGAGAGCTTGCACGATCCGATCATCGGCCGCCTCGTTGATCGCGGTCTCGATGATGAACTCAAGGGAACGGCTTATGCGGTGGTTGATGGAGTCGATGGACGCACCCATCATGTCCGCTTGCCCGATCTTGATGCGGCAAGTGACAGTGCCGTGGGATCGATCGTGGAACTCAGAAAATTTGATGACGCGCGTGGGAACGCCCGAACAGCGCTGGCCGTGCGCTCTGACTTTTCGCGCGAACAGCAGATTTCAGCGTTGGGCGCGACTTGGCTCGACCGTCAGGCAGTTGCGCGAGCCCCGACGCCGCTGGGGACTGGTGGGTTCGGTGCGGAGGTGCGCGATGCGATGGAACGGCGTGCGGAATTTCTTGTGCAGGAAGGTCTGGGTGAACGTCAGAGCCACGGTGTTCGCTTCAAGCCCGGGATCATCGAAACTTTGCAGCGGCGAGAGCTCGATGCGCTTGGCAAGAAGCTCGCCGAAGAGTCCGGTTTAACCTTCGCACCGTCGAAGCCGGGAGATCAAATATCTGGCAGCTACAGCCAGCGCTTTGCACTTGCCTCTGGCCGTTTTGCTATGATCGGCGACGGGTTGGGTTTCCAACTTGTGCCATGGTCGCCATCCCTTGAAAAACATCTCGGCCATCATGTGAGCGGCGTCACCCGTGACACGGGTGGCATTGACTGGAGTTTCGCACGCAAGCGGGGGCTTGGCCTGTGAACTTTCATCATCCCGAAAGGAACGTTTGATGTCCGCCACAAAAATCCTCTGGGGTCAAATCCTCGTCGTCTTCCTGATTGTGCTCTCCACAACTTGGGGTGCCACTCAATGGACGGCTTGGCAACTCGGGTTTCAACCTCAGCTCGGCTCTCCGTGGTTTCAGATCTTTGGATGGCCAGTCTATCTGCCGCCCTCGTTCTTCTGGTGGTGGTTTTCCTACGATGCTTATGCTCCATCGATCTTCCTTGAAGGTGCCTATATCGCAGCCTCTGGCGGTTTCATCGCCATCGCTGTTGCTATCGGCATGTCGGTCTGGCGGGCGCGTGAAGCGAAGGATGTCGAGACCTATGGGTCGGCCCGTTGGGCCAAGCCTACTGAAGTCAGAGACGCGGGTCTTCTGGAACCGGATGGCGTCATGCTCGGCAAACTCGATGGTCACTATCTCCGGCATGATGGCCCGGAGCATGTGCTGTGCTTTGCCCCGACGCGTTCGGGCAAGGGTGTCGGTCTTGTCGTGCCGTCACTTTTGACCTGGCCGGGGTCAGCCATCGTCCATGACATCAAGGGCGAGAACTGGCAGCTCACCGCAGGGTTCAGGGCAAAACATGGCCGCGTGCTGCTATTCGATCCGACCAATACAAAATCTTCGGCATACAACCCGCTGCTCGAAGTCCGGCGCGGCGAGTGGGAAGTGCGCGACGTCCAAAACATTGCCGATATTCTTGTCGATCCCGAAGGCTCCCTCGAAAAGCGCAACCACTGGGAAAAGACCAGCCATGCGCTCCTGGTCGGCGCGATCCTGCATGTTCTCTATGCCGAAACAGACAAGACGCTGGCCGCCGTCGCAGCTCTCCTGTCCGACCCAAAGCGCTCAATCGAAGTGACCCTTTCCGCGATGATGAAAACGGCTCATCTGGGCGACGCCGGTCCCCATCCCGTGATTGCCAGTGCCGCACGTGAGCTTCTGAACAAATCTGACAATGAGCGGTCCGGCGTTCTCTCCACAGCCATGTCCTTCCTCGGCCTCTACCGCGATCCCGTCGTCGCTGAGGTGACGCGGCGCTGTGACTGGCGCATCGGCGAGCTGGTCAGCGGCCATCGACCGTCAACGCTTTATTTGGTCGTGCCGCCATCAGATATTGTCCGGACCAAACCGCTCATCCGCCTCATCCTCAATCAGATCGGGCGGCGTCTGACCGAAGACCTAAACGCGAATGGGAAGCGCCATCGTTTGCTCCTGATGCTCGACGAATTCCCAGCCCTCGGCCGCCTCGATTTTTTCGAATCGGCACTCGCTTTCATGGCGGGATATGGGCTCAAGAGTTTCCTGATCGCGCAGTCGCTCAATCAGATCGAGAAGGCCTATGGGCCGAACAATTCGATCCTCGACAATTGCCATGTGCGCGTGAGCTTTGCAACCAATGACGAACGCACGGCTAAGCGCGTCTCCGATGCGCTGGGCACGGCAACCGAAATGCGGGCCATGAAAAACTATGCTGGACATCGTCTCAGTCCCTGGCTTGGCCATCTGATGGTCTCGCGTTCGGAAACCGCGCGGGCTTTGCTCACCCCGGGCGAGGTGATGCAACTGCCGCCCACCGATGAAATTGTGATGGTCTCGGGTACACCGCCGATCCGTGCGAAGAAGGTGCGCTACTTTGAGGATCGGCGGTTATTGGAACGGGTCCTGCCGCCACCGGAGCCAGCCCACGGAAGCTCGACCAACCAAGATGACTGGAGTGTATTGCCGCAACCGGCCAGTCCACCCGGATCACCTGTTCCCAGCTATGTAAACCCTGAAGACAATGAAGACCCGACTGGATCGGAAAAACGACGGCAACCTGAGATCATCCAGCCCTTGGCGGCAGAGGAAAAACAAACACCAACCAACGAATTTCGGGA
>JANMDL010000145.1:0-4584 GCA_031376295.1 Chitinophagales bacterium | reverse complement strand
GTGAAATATTTTGTAGTATCTGTTGTATTAAATTTTTTTCTATATAAAGTTAAGCTATTATTCCGTAAAAGGCTTTAAAAGTAAAGAAAGCAGCAGCGCTCATTCAAAACAAGTGGTATCACAAAGGGAGTTTACAGAGAGCAGTAGAAAGGGAACAGGGGGGATGTTGAGGTGGCAAAGTTGGTTTGCGCTGAAGGCAGTTAACTTTGAACTTATCAACCTTGAACTGTTATCTTTTTACCTTGCCTTAAAACTCTCTTTCATCTTCTGCAGCAGGCCGGTTTCAATCATGCGGCGGGCAATATTTATCATATTTTTAAATGCAGCAGCGTGTGAAATGCCGTGGCCAATAATAACCGGTTTTGCTACGCCCAGCACAGGCACACCACCATAGGCTTCAAAATTAAAACGGTCAAAGTGTTCATCTTTTATATTGCGGCGTTGCACAATATCATATATACTTTCGGCCAGTTTCAGTACCACATTGCCGGTAAAGCCATCGCAAACCATTACATCAGCTTTGTCCATCAGTATATCACGCCCTTCGATATTGCCGGTAAAATTGATTTGTGCGTTTTGTTTTAAAAGCGGGTAGGCCGCTTGTGCCAGCAGGTTGCCCTTGCCTTCTTCCTCACCCAGGTTTACCAGGCCCACACGGGGTGACTCAATATTTAAAATATGCTTTGCAAACAAAGATCCGAGTATGGCAAACTGGTTCAGGTTTTCGGGTTTGCAATCGGCATTAAGGCCAACATCCAGCAAAAGGCCGAGTGTGCCGTTTTCCCTGGGCATATAGCCCCCGATTGTTGGCCGCAATACTCCTTCAATAGCTTTGATGCTGAACAGTGCACTTACCATCATGGCACCGGTATTACCTGCGCTGATAAAAGCATCCGTTTTGCCAGTAGCCAGCAGTTGAAATCCCACTGCAATGGAAGATTCCTTCTTTTCTCTTAATGCTTTGGTTGGGTGTTCGTTCATTTCAATTACCTGCGGCGCATGCACTACAGAATAGCTTTGCGGTGGCAGGTTATATGCCGCAAGCAATGGAGCCAGCTTAGCCTCATCGCCAATTAATACAAGATGAACGCCTTCCGGGTTTGCTGCCAGAAACTCCGCAGCACCTTTTACTGCTTCGCCGGGGGCATGGTCACCGCCCATCATATCAAGGCCTATTTGCATCATATTGGTAAAATAAAAAATCCTAAATCCAATACCCGGATGTGCCGGACACTGAATTTAGAATCTTAAAATTACGGAAATTTTTATGCTTTCAGCGGAGCTTTTTCAGCCACCACTTTTCCTTTGTAGAATAATTTACCTTCACTTACATGTGCACGGTGGCGTACATGTGTTTCACCCGTTACAGGATCAGTAGTTAAAGTTGTTTCTGTTGCCTTATAGTGCGTCCTTCTTTTGGCGCTGCGTTGCTGCGAATGGCGCCTTTTGGGATTTGGCATAACTTATAATTTTAAATGTTTAATACTTGATTTATTGTTGCTTACTCACTGTTCAATTTTTCCCTTTGCTCTTTTTGAATTGTTGTAACCCTTTCCAGAGTTCATCGGAATTGCTGTCTTTCACCTCGTCTTCCATTTGCTTCAGCTTTGCCAGCACTTCCTTATTGCAAAGTGGCCCGCCCATTTCTTCCTGCGTACACATCCGTTGTAAAGGAATGCTCAGCAGCACAAATTCATATATCCAGTCATTCAGGTACAGGTGGCTCTCCGTTCTTGAAATGTACTGTACATCAGGATCTTCCTCCTGTGCATTCATTTCATCCGGGTTTTCAACTAATTTCACCACCATGTTAAACTCATCCCACAAATCTTTGGTAATGGTATTGCCACACCTGTCGCAGGATACCTCAGCTTTACCGCCTACCTCAAACTTCAGCAGCATAAAACCGCTTTTTTTGTCTAACTGGAGCTTAACTGTTGCCTCACAACCTGTAAACTCTTTTCCTTCCAATTCAGCAAAGAACTTATCATCCACTTCGTAACTAAACTCATGGAGACCGGGCTTTAAACCCACAAACGCTATTTCTATCGCACGCCTGCCAGCCATTAAGTCAGTTTTAAAGGAGTGCAAAGGTAGGGTTAATTTTTTATTTTATGACCCGTGAGCTAAGTTTTTTGCTGATTTTTAGCGGTAAATTGCCTTTTAATACCCACATCTGTGGATATTGCAGCAAGATATGAGCAAAAAAAAGTACAAATGGCTGGTTTTATTGATAATAGTAATCGCAATCAAGCTTTTCAGTCTTGATAAGAGCCGGGTGGAAGTATATTACAGTAATGGTGTTTACCCTTATATTTCAAAAGCTTTACGGTTTTTGTTTGGCTGGCTGCCCTTCAGCATTGGCGATATTGCCTATGGCCTGGCTGTTTGCTGGCTTCTTTGGAAATTGTTTTGTTTTATTACAATGGCCATTAGACGGAGAGTCACAATGGTTTACCTGTGGCAGGGTGTTCAAAAAATGGTTTGGATTGGATTGGTAGTGTATGTGTGTTTTAATATTTTGTGGGGGCTCAATTATAACCGGAGAGGCATTGCAAACCAATTAGGGCTTGTAATGGGCAAATACGATACAGTGGATGTGAGGAGTATCAATGCTCTTTTGCTGGATAAAGTAAATGGATGCAGAACGGCACTTGCTGCCAATAAGCCTTTGTATCACCAAAATAAGGTGTTGTTTGCAAAAGTAACAGAAGCATACAGCATTGCAAAGTTGCGGTACCCGTTTTTGAGTTATGAGGTTGTTTCTCAAAAACCATCCATCTGGGGCTGGCTGGGCAATTATACCGGCTTTACCGGTTACTACAATCCCTTTAGTGGTGAGGCGCAGGTTAATACCACTGTTCCCCGGTTTTTGCTGCCTTTTACCAGTTGCCACGAAGTAGGTCACCAGTTGGGCTATGCAAAGGAAAATGAAGCCAATTTTGCAGGTTACCTGTCTGCGGCCGCTTCGCCTGATACGGTATTCAAATATTCTGTTTACTTAGATTTGTTTTTGTATGCCAACCGCAATCTTAGCTGGGTTGATTCCGCAGCAGCAAAAAAATACCAGGCGCAATTAAGTCCCGATGTTAAAAAAGATCTGGAAGAGTGGAGGCGCTTTAACCGCCGGCACCGCAATCCTGTAGAGCCGGTTATCCGCTGGTTTTATGGTATGTATTTGCGGAGCAATGAGCAGCCGCAGGGCATCTTTAGTTATGATGCGGTTACTGCTTTTATAATTGCGTATTATAAAAAGTATGGGGAGATTTAAAATGCCGCATATGTTTACAGTATTAAATAAAAAAAATGATTGAGTTTTATTATAATTTAGTACGCCAACAGTAATCTGACATATAATTACAGCCGGTATTTTTAAAAGCCTTATTTCTCTATCTTCGCTACCAGTTCAGGTGTCATTTTAAAGTCTGATCCGGGTTCTAAATGACTCACAGAAAAAATGACATAAAACAAACTGGCAAAATAAAACAGTAAAAAATTAATAAAAAATGTTACAGAAACTGATTGTTCTTTGCTGCATTACTACCTTCGGCATAGCTTCTTTTGCTCAAACCAGCGATGAAAATACGGGGTCAAAATACGATCCGCATAAACTTTTTTCCCCGCTGTTTTACCCTTCCGGCGCTTCTGTAACCCGTGCCGCTACCGGAGAACCCAATACCGGTTACTGGCAAAACAGGGCCGATTATAAAATCAATGCCACCATCAACGAACTTACTAACCAGATCACAGGCGCTGTTGTAATCACTTACAAAAATAACAGTCCCCATACATTGCCCTATCTGTGGCTGCAGTTAGACCAGAACCTTTTTAGTAAAGACAGCCGTGGCCAGGCCCGGATGCCTTATGGCGAAAGGAGCCGCTATGGCGATTCAAAAAGCAGCTTCAGTGGCGGCTATACCATCACTGCAGTAAAATATCCGGCCAATAACAGCAAAGCTGATTATGTAATTACCGATACCCGTATGCAGTTGCGCCTGCCTAAGCCGATGGCTCCCGGCGGCACTGTTGTTCAGGTACAGATTGATTTCAGCTTTACCCTTCCTGAGTATGGTGCCGACAGGTGCGGCATTCTTAAAACTAAGAACGGGAATATTTTTACCGTGGCCCAGTGGTATCCGAGGCTATGTGTATTTGATGATGTGCGTGGCTGGAACACTGACCCCTATCTTGGTCCAAGTGAGTTTTACCTTGAGTACGGCGATTTTGATATGGCCATTACCGCACCTGCCAGCCACATTGTGATGTGCAGCGGCGAACTGCTTAATCCTGGTGATGTACTTACTGCAACCCAGCAGCAGCGTATGACACAGGCGAAAAGCAGCGACAAAACGGTGATGATAAGAACTGCCAAAGAAATAGCTGAACCTGCCAGCAGACCCAAAGGCGATATACTTACCTGGAAATTTCGTATTACCAACAGCAGAGACGTGGCCTGGGCTACCTCTAAAGCTTTTATTTGGGATGCAGCAAAAATAAACCTGCCCAGCGGTAAACCTTGCCTCGCCATGAGTGTGTACCCGGTAGAAAGTGATGGTGTAAAAAAATGGAGCAGGTCAACGGAAT
>JANMDL010000117.1:0-7541 GCA_031376295.1 Chitinophagales bacterium | reverse complement strand
CCAAACCAGGAAGGACCCAACGGCGCCTGCCCCGCTTTTCCCCGAACTGATGCCTGCACAGCCTCATCGCCCGGTGTAATGTTTATGAACAATATGGATTATACAAGTGATGCCTGCCGCCGCATGTTTACCAATGGGCAAAGCGACCGGATGGCGGCCACACTGTTTACCGTAAGAAACAGTTTACTCAGTTCACAAGGTGCTATACCACCGCCTGCCAGTGCTACTGCAGATTTATGGATGAAGGATACGGATGAGGATATGGGTAATGAAACGAATAATGAGTCTTCAAATTTTTATATAAGTGATGACATTTGGGTTCGTAATACAAATGATGGCGTTACTAACCAGGAAAATCTACCAACGAGAGGTGGTGTACCCAATTTTGTATATGTAAAAGTAAGAAACAGGGGTTGTATGCCTTCGGGTGCAGCTAACCTTAAATTGTATTGGGCCAAAGCATCTATGGGTCTTGGCTGGCCTGCGCCATGGGATGGCTCTGTAACACTGCCCCCTACTGGTGTTTTGATGGGAAATTTGGTGAACACACAACCCATTTCTTCAATTGCGGGAAACGGCTTTCAAATATTTGAATTTATGTGGACTGCACCCGACCCATCTGACTACAGTGCTTTAGGAAGCGATTTGGGTCATTTTTGCCTCCTTGCCCGAATAGAAGAGCCATCTGGCATGACTTTCCCTGAAGCTATGGGAGACTTATGGGGCAATGTAAAAAATAACAATAACATTATCTGGAAGAATATTGCAATTGATGATATTGATGGCGCTGGCTTTATTTCTGTGCTTGCTTCCAATTATGATAATGAAGCACAAAGAATAAGGATTGATATCGACGGGAGAAAATACAACAATGCTTTATATCCGAAAATTAACAAGCCCCTGAATCAGGGCAACAGGGAACCCGGAAAAGTAATTGTTGTTTTAGATAAAAAACTGCAGGCGCTTGTAAATGCCGGTGCAGCAAAACTAAGGGGATTACAGCCTTACGGCGATAATCAATACAGGCTTACAGGTGCAACAGCAAGTGTTACAGGTATTGAAGCAGAGAAAGGGGCCCAGTATGTTTTACGAATCGGCTTTATCCCCAACAAAGAGTTTGTTTATCAGCGCTATGTATTCAGGGTAGCTGCAAACCAGGTAAATGAAAAGTCTGGTAAAATCATAGGTGGGCAAATGTTTACATTCAAATACAATGCTTTGAGGAAACGATAAAAGCAGATTTCAACACAAAGAAAAACTAAAGTGTACTAAAAAACCCGCTGATAGCGGGTTTTTACTTTTTTTAAGCTGCAAGCTTTTCTTTTTTTCGTTTTATCTGTGTTATTACAGCATCCAATGCAGTATCAAAACTTTCCTCGAAAGACTTGGATGATTGTTTTACAAAAAATTCGTGCCGGGGTACGTGTACCCTTATTTCGGCAACTTTATCTTTAATATTGTGTACTACATTATCCAGTTTCAGGTACACATCCACTTTCGTTATCCTGTCGTGAAACTGCGATAGCTTCTCAATTTTCTTCTGTACATACTCCACCAGTTTAGAATCCGCTGTAAAATGTACCGTTTGAATGCTTACGTTCATAACATCTCAATTTTAATCTGTGAACAATAAATAAATAGAAATTCAGGTATAAATTCAGGCCATAGGCAAATAAGGGGGTTTAAATAATGCCATTTCTCTTGCTAAGTTTACTGATATGAAGTTACTATGATAAACGCATTTTTCAAAGAATAATTTTGAAGTTAGCATATATTTTTTTTGAGAGCCTATGAAACATTACAGGAGCGGTAATCCTTAAATAAGAAACTACCCTTTTGGGTGTGCTTTTTTATGCGCATCTTTCAGTCTGGCAATGGTATTGTGTGTGTACACCTGCGTGGCTGCGAGGCTGCTGTGCCCCAGCAATTCCTTTACGGCATTGAGATCGGCTCCATTACCTGTTAAATGCGTGGCAAAAGTATGGCGCAGTACGTGGGGGCTTTTTTTATCAATAGTGGTTACAAGGCTGAGGTATTGTTTTACCACATTATATACATACCTGTCGTACAATGGCTTTCCCCTGCCGTTTAACAGCAAAAAAACGGTATCAGCTGCTTCAAATTGTTTGCGCTTTGCTGCCATATATTGCAGTACCTGGCTCATCAGGCTGCTGCCTGCGGGTATAATCCGCTCTTTATTGCCTTTACCCAGCACTTTAAGGCTGTTATTACCCGCATCTACCTGCGATTCCCTGAGGCCGGTTAACTCTGCCCGGCGCATGCCAGTATTGTACAACAACAGCAATATCAGCCGGTGTGTAACGCCCTCCCAGTTATCCGGGAACTCAACATGGTTAAAAAGTGTATCCATCTGCTGCTGCTCCACATACTGCGGAAGCCGCTTGCTTATTTTGGGCGATACTACCGTTACCATCGGGCTGGCAGCAATAACTCCCTTTTTTAACTGAAACTTGAAAAAAGATTTGAGCGAAGATATTTTGCGGTTGATGGTTTTGGCACTTCGCCCTGCCTCTTTAAGCGAAGCAAGCCAGTTGCGGATAAATATAGCTTTGATGGATGCCAATGGCAGATCGCCCATATTTTCATTAGCCAGAAATTGAAAAAATTCAGTAAGGTCGGTTTCGTAGGAGATGGATGTATATGGCGAATACCGCTTTTGAAAACGGAGGTAATTGAGAAAATCCTGTATGGGTGCAGTGGCTGTTGAAGGCATAAAAAAAACTGGCAACCAAAGTTACATTAACCGGTTGTCAGTTTAAAATATTATTTTAGCCTGAGGGGCTTAGTCGAACAGACCGCTTGCCAATTGCTGCTTGTAGACTGCTTTCAGCATTTCGCCACGGCGCTTAACCGAAGGCTTAGTGAAAGACTGGCGCTCCCTTAATTGCAGTAAGGTGCGGCTTTTCTCAAATTTCTTTTTGTACTTTTTGAGGGCCTTGTCTATGTTTTCGCAATCTTTTGAATCAATTATAAGCATTGTATATACCTCCTTTAGGTTCTTTTTAAGGCGGCAAAGGTAGGGAGTTGTTTTTAAAATTCCAAGTTTAGGGTTTATAAAGTTCAAAGTTTGACAGTTCAAAGTTGCCGGGCTAATCAGCAGAGCCTCAACTTTCAACTTTGAACTTTAAACTTCCCGGTTATCTTTGCTTCATGTTTACAGGTATTATTGAACAAACGGGTATTGTAAGGGAAGCTATTTCGACAGGCAGTAACAAAACTTTTTGGGTATCATCCCCGCTTTCGGAATCGCTGGGCATTGACCAGAGTGTGGCGCACAACGGAGTTTGCCTTACAGTGGAAGCTGTAAAAGACGGCACGCACCAGGTTACTGCCATAGCTGAAACACTCAGCAAGACGAGCCTTGACCATTGGATAAAAGGCACAATTGTAAACCTTGAACGATGTATGCAGATGAACGGCCGCTTAGACGGGCATATAGTACAAGGACATACAGATGCAACGGCCCGGTGCACAGAAGTATTAGTAAAAGACGGCAGCTGGGAGTTTAGTTTTGAATTTGATGCAGCATTTGCTGCTTTGGTAATAGAGAAAGGTTCTATCACCCTGAATGGCATCAGTTTAACCCTGTTTAATGTTGGCAGCAATTGTTTTTCCGTGGCCATAATACCCTATACTTACGAACACACCAATATGAAATTGCTGAAAATAGGTGATACTGTTAATATTGAGTTTGATATGATAGGCAAATATGTAAACAGGTTTTTGCAACTCAGCCGGTAGGCTTTTGCAGCACCCAGGTATCCTGCATGTCATCTAACCCACTAGGTTCGCCACCCGGTATATGCTGCAACACACGATAATTATTAAACAGAAGACGTATAAACGCCGCAGGCTGAAAGGCTGAGTACAGGCGGTGCCCCTCTTTTTTAAAACCACGCACTACCAAAAGCCCTTTATTGTACTGCTCCAGTTCTGTTGGCAGCAGTTTATTTTTACTTTTATCGCCTTGCACGGTTACAATCAATACCCCACCCGGCTTTAATATTCTTAAAAGCTCTGCTGCCCAGGCAGTATGGCTTTCTGCAGCCAGGTGCGTAAAGATAGACAGCCCATAAATGCCGTCAATACTGGCCGGCTCAAATGGAAGTGGTGGCTGCAGCTCATTTTTTAAAAACTGTACCCCTTCAATATTTTTTGTACACCAGTCACTATATACTTCATTATAATCGCAACCTGTAATGGTGTGATCAGTTCCTGCTAACTGCGGCAGGTGCCTCAATACCCTTCCCGGTCCGCAGCCCCAGTCCAGCAGGGTTTTACTGCCCTCTTCAAAATTGATATACGGGGTAAAAAGTGCCATTATCTCTGCTGCAGTTTGCCTGCCATCTTGCAGGTAGGCTTTAAAGTCAAGCGTATAGGTTTCGTACATAAAATACGGGGGCGGAAATGCAAAATTGCTGTGCTGACGGGCAAAAGCACTGTTTGCACTGTACTTTTTACAATACACATATATATACCTGCACCCATCTGCAAGCCTGCCGAGGTTGAGCCGGCGAAAAAAAGAGGAGATATATTTCTTTACACCCATATCATTAATAAACGAAAGTCAAGCTAAAAAAATAGTTTGCCAAAAATATTATTTGTAAAAAAAACAGCCAGCTTTACAAAAAAGAGGCTTTACCGTTTCAAATTGTATCTTAGCCCCCATAATAACAAGCAGTATTAAATGACAGATAAAAAATTCATTCCCGCTTTAACAGGTATCAGGGCGTTGTGTGTTTATTTCATTTTTTTCTATCATCTTAATCCATTTAAACCCGCAGAACACCCTCATTTGCACCAGTTATTCGGGCAATTTTATACATTTCTTACTTTCTTTTTTGTGCTGAGCGGCTTTGTTATCTGCCATAAATACTACGAAATCGGCACATTAAAAAAAACACAGTTGTACAATTATTTTATCAACAGGATGTCGAGGGTTTTCCCGATTCTTTTTATCCTTATCAGTATAACTTTTTTGCTTTATTACAGAGACGGTATTACCAATGCTGCCGAAACTGTAAAACAGTACCTGCTGAATGTAACTTTGCTAAAGGGCTTTTCGGCTGAATACCATTTAACAGGCATTGGCCCAAGCTGGAGCATGTCAGTTGAAGAACTGTTTTATGCCCTATCGCCATTGCTTTTTCTGCTGATTAAAAAGCCGGGAGATTTTGTGAAATTTATACTGCTGTTTTATGTAATTGGAATTGCCATTACTTTTTTCTTTGTAAAGTTTCCGGCTGGCGGGTTTTTCGCCAATTATAAATTTACTTTTTACACCACTTTTTTTGGCCGTGTATTTGAGTTTGCTTGTGGCGTTTACCTGGCACTGGTTGTTAAGGGTAAGTTTAAAAATTATTTTCTGGAAAAAAATGGCAAATGGTCGTTGTATGCCGGAATGCTGATTGTGATACTGGCGGTTGCCGGACAGTATTTGGTTGCTGGTTATTACGGTGTGCCTAATGCCGTGGATACATGGGCAGGCCTTGCTTTAAACAACTTAGTTATGCCGGCGGGTATTACGCTCTTGTTTTACAGTCTTATTTATCACAAAAGTTTATTGCAATCATTTTTGAGTTTACCGCTGCTGGTAGCCCTGGGCAATGCCACCTATTCTTTTTACCTGCTGCATACCAGTTTTGCCCAAAGTTTTGTACAGAAATACATCAGCAAATCTGTATTGATTGGTTTTTTTGCAATGATTGTGATAGCCTTTGTTTTTCACAAGCTGGTAGAACAGCCGCTGGCAGTTTTTTTCAGAAGAAGATTTTCAAAAAAGAGTATTCCGGCAACAGATAGCTTATAACTAAAAATGTGCAGCAGATAAATACAAAAAACATATACCTGCCTAATCTCAACGGCCTGAGGTTTGTGGCTGCCATGTTTGTATTCGTCAGCCATGTGGAAGCTGTGAAAAACAATTTCAATATCTTCAATAATACCTTAGCCCCTTTTTTTGATACCATCGGCAAACTGGGCGTAGTACTGTTTTTTGTACTGAGCGGCCTGCTGATTACTTATTTACTACTGAACGAGGAAAGCCAAGAGCAAACCATTTCTGTAAAAAAATTTTACATCAGGAGAATATTGAGAATATGGCCCCTGTATTTTCTTATTGTGGCTTTTGCGCTGTTTGTGGCACCCCGGATGGATTTTTTTCACCTTAATAATTGTGAGTCAGGTCTCAGCAGCAATACCACCCTTCCCATTTCGCTGCTGTTTCTTTTTTTTCTGCCAAATGGAGTGATATCGTATTTTGGTGTAGTGCCTTATGCGGTACAAACCTGGTCCATTGGTGTGGAAGAACAGTTTTACCTTACCTGGCCATGGCTGGTGAAAAAGGTAAAAAACAGGGCAGTATTGTTTCCGGCAGTTTTTATAGTGTACAACGTAATTAAAATAGTGCTGATTGCATTGCAGCACAAATCACCGGTATTCAAAATACTGCTGCAGTTCTGGTATTATTTTAATATTGATTGTATGGCGCTTGGGGCCATGGCTGCTTATGTTGCGTTTTATAAAAAGGAAAACATACAGCGGGTGCTTTTCCACCCGGTTACACAGGTGATTACCCTGGTACTGCTGGCAGTGCTGATTGGTTTTGGCTATCAATTCAGATATATGCATTTTGAGATATACGGAATATTATTTACCACGGTAGTGATTAACCTGGCTTTTAACCCAAAAACCATATTAAAACTGGAAAACCGGGTTTTCAACTATTTGGGAAAGATTTCCTATGGCATCTATATGTATCATTTTATTGCGCTTACCATCACCATCAGGATACTGCAGCATTTTAAGTTCATCAACAATTTTGCCATTTATACGCTTGGCTTTGTAATTACTACCGGCCTTTCGGCTCTTTCTTACCAATTCTTCGAATCCTGGTTTCTGAATATTAAGAAGAGGTTTGCTTTTTTTGAAAGCAAGAAGCCGCTCCGGGCAAGGCAAACGCATTAAAATCAGGATTTAGTCATTATACAGTGTATCACAATACTTCACGGATTGTTTGCTTGTGCATGCCTCAAGCCGGCAGGCTTCGTCCTCGCTGCACCGCTCCATTTAGCCCTTATTTGGGGGCCCTGCCCCAAATATCCCCCGCTAAAGCGTGGGCACGGCCTAAATGAGGCGGCTCCGTTGAGGACTGGTGGGATAGTGGAGTCTTTTAAGCCAGAAAAAGTATGCTGAAATACAAGTGATGGTTAAAATATTTTAATGTGCTTGCCTGCCTCTCCGGGATACTGACTGAGCTAATCCGCATAAAAAACCTAATTTTAGCAAAGCTTTAACGCAACGCTGGCACTATATTTTCTATCTGTAATGATACAAAACTGAAAAGGTTGAAAAAAGCTATACTTTATTTGCTGATACTGTTTACTGCTGTTACTGCCAAAGCGCAGAAGGTTGACAGCATCTATGTAAATCTTTATACTGACAGCCTGAAAAAGGGCACTTACAATTATATTAATGTTGATGGCCTGCTCAGCAATGGCCATTACCTGCCGCTTGACTCT
>JANMDL010000085.1:0-1583 GCA_031376295.1 Chitinophagales bacterium | reverse complement strand
GACCCGCACACGCGCGACCGTTTCCTCGCCGGCGCCTTGTTGCCTGCGGCCTGGCTGGTGCAGGCGCAGCGTGTGCGCCAGCGTTATGCAAGGCGCGTAGCCGCGTGTTTTGCCGATGTCGACGTGCTGTTGGCACCAGCCACGCCGGTGACGGCGCCGCTGCTCGGCGGCCCCGAGTTCCTGCAGATCGCGGGCATGAAGATGCTCACCCGCGCCAGCATGGGCCTGCTGACGCAGCCGGTGTCGGCCATTGGCCTGCCCGTGGCCACCGTGCCGCTGTGGGGCTGCGACGACGACGCACCACACCTGCCGATGGGCGTGCAGGTCATCGCCGCACCGTGGCGCGAAGACCTCTGCCTGCGCGTCGCGCGCGCGCTGGAAGCTGCCGGTGTGGTGTCGGCCCCCGTGGCGCAGCTGCCTAAGACCAACGATGCGGGCAACGCCGCCGCTAACGCTGCAGCCAACGGCACATGAACGAAGGCAAAGCCATGGATATCAACCTCCCGATTCCCCATGCCGAACTGAGCGCGGCCTTTGCGCGTTACGAGGACGCGCTGGTCAACAACAAGGTCGAGGTGCTCGACGAGCTGTTCTGGGACAGCGCGCACACCGTGCGCTACGGCGTCGGCGAAAACCTCTATGGCATCCAGGCCATCCGCGAGTTCCGCCAGTCGCGCCCCGCCCAGGGCCTGGCACGCACGCTGGCCCACACCGTCATCACCACCTACGGCGCCGACTGCGGCACCGCGATGACCGAATTCCGCCGCGAAGGCGGCAACAAGCTCGGGCGCCAAAGCCAGACCTGGTGCCGCATCGGCGGCCGCTGGGTCGTGGTGGCAGCGCACGTCAGCTTGTTGCCGGCTTGATGCCAGTCTGATGTCTTCACCACCCAAGCCCCCGTTTGATACCCCTCACCTCAGGAGTTAGCACCATGAACCAGCCCGATCGCAGCGCCTTCCTGCTTCCCCGCCGCCGCCTGCTGGCCGGCGGTGCGCTGGCCGGCGCATCACTCGCCCTGCCCGGCGCCTTGCGCCAGGCGCTGGCGCAGACGCCGCTGGTCGTCGGCGTGATCTACGTCGGCCCGCGTGGCGACTTTGGCTACAACCAGGCGCAGGCGGCAGCCGCCACGGCGCTGAAAAAGATGCCCGGCCTGAAGGTGGTGGAAGAAGAGAACGTGCCCGAAACGGCGGCCGTGGCCAAGACCATGGAAGCCATGATCAACCAGGACAAGGCCGGTCTGATCTTCCCCACCAGCTACGGCTACTTCGACCCCCACATGCTGAAGATGGCCGAGAAGTACCCGAAGGTGCGCTTTGCGCATTGCGGTGGCTTGTGGACGGCGGGCAAACACCCCACCAACACCGGCAGTTATTTTGGCTACATCGACGAATGCCAGTTCCTGGCCGGTGTGGTGGCCGCGCACACCAGCAAAACCAAGAAGTTGGGCTTCATCGCCGCCAAACCGATACCGCAGGTGCTGCGCAACATCAACGCCTTCACCTTGGGCGCGCGCATGGTGGACCCGTCCATCAGCACACGTTTGATCTTCACCGGTGAATGGTCGATGCCGGTGAAAGAAGCCG
>JANMDL010000057.1:0-1647 GCA_031376295.1 Chitinophagales bacterium | reverse complement strand
ATTTGGTGATGATCCTTTCAGTTATCCAAAGCCCGAAAAACTTATTTCTACAATTATCTCATCAGTTACGAGGCCAAATGATCTAGTACTTGATTCATTTTTAGGTTCCGGTACGACTTGCGCTGTTGCTCATAAAATGGGTAGAAAATACATTGGTATAGAAATGGGAGAACATGTGTATACTCATTGCAAAATTCGCTTAGACAAAGTAATAAATGGAATTGATCCTGGTGGTATCACAGAAGATGTAAAATGGAAAAAGGGAGGTGGCTATAAATTTTATGAGTTAGCCCCGAGTTTTGTAGTAATTGATGAATTCGGAAACCCTGTTATTGATAGTTATTATCATGATATTAAGCTTATTAGGGCAATGTGCAAACTTACCAATTACACTTTTGCACCCAGTCAAACTGAATACTGGAAACATGGTAAGGGTCAAGGAAATAACAGTATTTATGTTACAACACAGATGCTTTCACTAGCTATTGTTCAACAAATAGCGAGTCATTTGAAACACAATGAGACTCTGCTGATATGCCCCAAAAAATATGAACCTGGTTGTGAAAATGTTGATAAGCGAATAACTATAAAAAAAATTCCACAATCAATTTTAAAGGCTTGCCAGTTTGGAAAAAAAGAATATCTCTTACCCATCAAAGAAAGAGCTATTGAAGAAATTGATGAAGAAGAAATTGATTAACATTATTTACCAACGATAAGTCATATTTATGAATAAAGATCAAGCCCTACAATATCTGACAAATGCAATGAGTTTAAGAACTCCTCAGGAAAAGAGTCTGGTACTTTTTTCTGATTACCTTGAATCAGAAGCTGGCAAAAAGCTTTTACAACGGTTAAAAAATAAAGCAACAAACAGTGTTTCAGACATTGAAACATCTACAAAGGAAGAACTTGGTAAAACTACAATTACTAGGCAGTTTCAGTCATTTGAACGAACATTCCCTTCATTTACATTTGCGCTTGCTACCGGAGTTGGTAAAACACGTCTGATGGGAGCATTTGTGGCCTACTTATACTTGGTACACGGTGTTCAACATTTTATGATTGTTGCACCCGGTAATACTATCTATAGAAAATTAGTTGATGATTTTAGTAAAGCAAATAGCCCAAAATATGTATTTCGTGGGATTGAAGAACTTTCCAATTCAAATGTCAAAATCATTACTAAGGAAAACTATGGACAAAGCCAACTGGCACAACTTTTTGCAAATAAGATTGAAATAAATATTTTTAATATTCAGCAGTTTGCTCAGAATGATATAGAAAAAGAAAAAGGTATTACAAAGGGCTCTGAAGTTTTTGGACTGGAAGATGGTAAACTTTTATCCTACTTTGATTATCTAGCATCACTTTACGACTTGGTAATACTAATGGATGAGTCTCATCACTATCATGCTGATGCGGCTATGGATTCTTTAGATCGCATTGATCCATTTTTAGGCCTTGAATTTACGGCTACGCCATATACAGGAAATATGATAGGACGTGGAAAGGACAGGGAGCCAGAACTCAAAAAAAATATTCTCTACTCATATAATCTAGGTAATGCTATTAAAGACGGTTATGTAAAAGACCCATGGGTTGGTACAGAAGCAGACGTAAATTTCAGTCAGTGGGATAATGATT
>JANMDL010000045.1:0-2346 GCA_031376295.1 Chitinophagales bacterium | reverse complement strand
ATAATCATTAAACAGTATATCATGTGTGGTTACAATAAAACGGCTGCCATGCTTTACAAGCGGCGATATATACTGAAAATGTACAAAATCAAAATGTTCCCTTTTCAGTAAAGCAGGAAAATCGAACCAGTACCGCAATATGGCCGGTTTCCTTTTTTTGAAAACAATAATATGCTTATCATCTGTAAAAGGAAATGCTATTTTCACCTCCACAGCATCAGTTGTGGCAAAGAAGATTTCCACACCAATACCCACCTTCCGCAGTGCATTGTACAACCCGATGATAAAAGTTTGTGTTCCCTGGTAACCGGCGGTTAAAGCATGTGCATCCAATAATATTTTTATCGTCTTATGTTCCATTAATCTTCGCTTCGGAATTTTATCAGTTTAGCAGGTACCCCACCGTAAATGCCATTAGCCTTATACACACCCGCAGCCACTACCGCACCGGCAGCAATCACACAGCCATCTTCCACAATGGCACCATCCAATATGGTTGCCTTAGCACCAATCCAGCAGTTATTACCTATCACAATACCTTTGTGCTCCACACCCTGCAGGCGCATGGGAACATTAACATCAGTGGTAACATGATTTTCGGCATGAAAACTAACAAAATCGCCCACCATCACATCATTACCTATACTAACCCCTCCTGCACAACCATAAAAACAGGCAATACCCAGCCCTGTATTGTTACCCACTTTTAAACCACGGCCCAGGTGCTGCAGGTTGCCTGTGCATTCAATTCTTGTATATCTGCCAACTGATACATTATCACCTAATACCACACCTTCGCTGGAAAGTGCATCAATAAACACTCCGCTGCCGATGGTAACCGAGCGGCCCACCCGAAGCATTGACCGCCCTTTCACTTTTGCCTTCCAGGAAAAAAACAAAAGTCCGCCATGCTTTATACCGCTTACATAGCCACGCAGCAGCATACATGTGCGGTTAATCACCAGCCGAAGCAGGTAACCTGCAGGCACCCTGTCATCAATGGAATAGCTGTTACCCTTCCACCCTGCAATCAATCTATTTATTTTTTTACGCAGCATATTGTATTAACCGGCTCCCAGCCATGAATATATTTTTTTAACCAATGCCGGGGGTAAAAAAGACAACAGGAACAAACCATAGTTTTTTATACCCGCAGGCCTTAGCTGTATCGCTTTTTTTATATGCCCCCTGGCAGTTTGCGGGCGGGAATTGTCCCACAAATATTTTTTACCCAGCAGGCTGTGATAAGCTGCCTCCTTGGTGATGCCATCATCCTGCTCCTTCAGTATCTGCAGCAAAATAAGCCCATCTTGCCGGCTGATAGCTTTGGCAGCAATGGCCCTGCTTTTTATTTCGTTAAACTGCTGTGGCCTCCAGCGCTCGTCAATGGTTACCGACTGCGGATTAAGCCTTACCCGCAGCAGGGTTTCGGGCAAATTACAACCTTTTGCCCCATCCAGCAGTTGCGCCCAAAGCAGGTGATCCTCAAAAGTATGTGCATATTCATTGTAGCCGCCTGCCTGTACAATGGCATCTTTTACATACAGTACGCCCGAATGAATAAAAGGACATTTATTTTTATACGTTGCCAGCAGCTCTTCATACAAAAAGCCTGGTGGCTGATACGTAAATACAAAATCACCTTCTTCGGTAATATAATCGGCGGCACAACCACAAATAATATAAGCGGGGTGAGCCGATAAAAAATTATATTGTACCTGTAACCGCTGCGGATAACAAATATCATCCGCATCAAAGCGGGCAATGTATTTGCCCTGTGCAGCTTTCAGTCCTTCATTAAGTGCTGCGGCAATACCATTATGCGGCAATTGCAGCAACCGTATTCTTTCATCAGTAAAAGATTGTATTATGCTTACGGTATCATCTGCCGAGCCATCATCCACCAGCAGTAATTCAAAATTGGTAAAGCATTGCTTCAATACCGAATCAATAGCAGCCGCAATAAACCTGGCCGCATTATAGGCAGGCATCAGCACTGTTATGAGGGGTTTTGTTTCAGTCATGCACTTTATTTGATGCAGTTTCTTTTATATTCAAAAATAGCAACAGTTCAGCCAATACCACTATTGATAATTGCTCAAACCAGTAATCCATACCCAATACGCCGCATAGCAGCAATAACACCGGAAGTGCATAGCTGAGCCGCTTTAAATGTTTTGCGAAAAACCAAAGATAAAGCAATATGAATACCGCAATACCAGCCAATCCGTACTCAGCCCATAATTGCCCGTATACTGAATTGGGCGAATTGATAACAGAATGTTTACCATCATGGCTGGCAAAATAGTACAGGTACAAATCAAGATGATTTTTCTCAAAATCGGG
>JANMDL010000043.1:0-9182 GCA_031376295.1 Chitinophagales bacterium | reverse complement strand
TCCGCCGCCATAATTAGCACCTATGTCGCCACCAGTAGCAGATGAACCGCCAAACTGTGGCTGCCACTGGCCTGATATGGACAGGAACTTATAAAATTTACCGGGCGTAAAAGCAATAGTAATTTCATATTCACAGTTATTTAACCGTGTAAACTTTTGTGGCGCAGGGGGTGTATTTGTCCAACTGCTGGTAGTTGCATCACCGGTAATCCACAGGTCGGGTGCTTGTGCATTGGGGAAAGCTGCTACAGCAAACGTACCTTTCTGAAAATCGTAAGTAGCTTTATACCAGCCGGTGGCTGCGGGGCCAGGGAAATTATCGTTAAGTCCCTGTCCAAAACTACCGCCTGCACTCAGCCCGGGTATACTGTTATTGGCCACTGAATATTTAACACTAAAATCGCTTGCAACTGGCAGCAGTAAGTATTCTGAACCACCATTCAGCCTGAAGATACCACCATAAGTTACTGAATCGAGCCTGCACAATTCCTGGTTAATATCGGGTACAGTACCCCATCCAAGCTGTGTAGCGCTGCCCCTGATGAACAAACGGTTGGTAGTGGGTGTTGGTACTTTAGGCGGCGTTACATAGGCAGACATTTTTATTTTAAGTACATTTGATTTGTACTGCTCGTTGTTGTTTCCGTAAGAAGAAAGCACCCTTACTTCCATATCATAAGGTGTGTTGAATGCAAAGCCATAGCTCAGTAAAATAGCATTCAGTTCCAAACCGGTGAAAGATCCGGTAAGCACACCCGTAAATGTTTTAGAAGCTGCTTTTGCGAAATTTCTTCCTGCAGAATCAATCTGAATCACATACTTATTAGAAGCTGACGCAGTGGCATACTTCGGATCCGTCCAGGTGAAAGTAATGGCTGTTTTACTTGAATCAACCACCAATGGAGCAATGGTTGCTGCGGAGCTGGTAAGTACCGGTGCTGTGCCGGGCTGGCTTACGGTTAAATCATCCACTTTATCGCAGGCAGTAAAAACAAGGCTGAGGCCAATTGCTGCTGCAAAGATTTTTGAAAAATATTTCATAATAAATTTTTTATTCGTGTATAATCAAAAAAATAATGTTTGGTACGGTTACAGTTTTGTAACAGTAAACCTGCCACGCTGAAAGTCAACTTCAATTTTATAGTTACCTGTAACTGCGGGTGCCAGTAAATCACTTCCATTAAACTTAAAGTCATCGCCATTTACATTGTTGCTGTTGTTGCCGCCCGTGCCACCAAATTTAGCGCTCCAGCTTCCGTATTGGGGTAACAAAAGATAAGAACCGCCACCCGTTAATGTAATGCTGTTCAGCACATATAGCGTTGGCGTTACCTGTGTAAATTTCTGGCTCAGCAGCTCTGCTTCACCACAGCCACACTGCCAGCTTGCCGGTGTAGCACCGCCTGTAATAAACAGTTTGCCGGTTGTTGGCGGGTCAACTTTTGGAGGAGTTGCATAAGGGGTAACAGTAAATTTCAGCACATTTGAATACAATGCCGTTGCAGCACTGTTGGCCACTGTTGACTTTATCCTCATCTCTATATTGTGCGGTATGCTTACTACCAGTTCAAGCTGGTTGAGCAGGTAATCATTTAACTCAGCCTGTGTAAGCGCTTTTGTCAGGTCTTTTGCAATGGAAACCTGCTTTTTCTTGGGATTGGTAAAGTTTGCACCTGTAGTATCCACTTCCAGCAGGTAGGATACATCCTGTGAGCTTACACCTGTTGTAAATCTGTAACCCGGATTAGTCCAGTTAAGTACAACTGCTTCATTATCCCTTGTGAGATACGTCATTGGAATAACGGTTTTGTTGGCAGATAAAACCGGTGCAGTTCCACCTTCAAAAGTTATTTTATTTTCATCTTTTTTGCAGGCAGTAAAACTGATTGCAAGCAGCGCTATGGAGAAAATTTTTATTACACTTTTCATAATAAATAATGTATGATTTTATAAAATTAATACCCGGGGTTTTGTAACAGGTTAAGATTTGCATTTAAATCGTTAGAAGGCAATGGATACAGTTTCCTGGTGGCAGCAACGGATGTACCTGATGCAACACCACCCTTCCATGGCCAAAGGTAACTTGCTTCTACAAACCTGTTGTAGCGGATCAGGTCGGTGCGGCGGTGTCCTTCCCAATGCAGTTCCCTTGACCTTTCATCTAAGATAAAATCGAGCGTCATGTTACCCAGTGTAATATTGCCACCAACGCCGCCGCCATAAGCCCTTGTACGGATATTATTAAGATAGCCAAGGGCTGTCGGTTCATCACCACCTGTGCCACCTCTTTTCACTGCTTCTGCATAAATGAAGTACATTTCTGGCAGGCGGAACAAGGGCATATCAGAATCTACAAATGTAAGGTTACTTCCAGGCGCACCTGCTCTTGTTACATTCCTGTACTTGGTAACAGCATAACCGTCAGTAAATGTAGTAAGGTTATTAATATCCAGATTTTGACCCGATTGGTAGAACTGTGCTCTCTTATCAGTAAATCCTGAAATATCTGTGAACTTGTTTACAAATGCTTTGGTAGTGCGCAGGCCACCCCAACCACCATCAATACCAGCGTTGGTTGCACTCATAGAGCCACCTACAGATGCATGTGTTAAAAAAGTAGTGCCGCCGTAACCTTGTGTTTTAGCTCCATCATAATTAATGGTGAGGATAAACTCACTGGTGTTCTGCTGGTTATCAGCCAGCATCAGGTGGCGGTAATCGGGGATAAGACTGTATGCTTCGCCAATCACTTTTTTTGCATACGTGATGGCTTCGGTATACTTGGCTGTGCCGGTATACACTTCTGCATTCAGGTAAATGCGTGCCAGCAATGCCCAGGCACCTGCTTTGTCAATACGCCCGTATTCGTTTGTTTTGGGAGCCACCAGGTCGGCCTCAATCGCTTTCAATTCACTTTCAACATAAGTAAATAAATCTTTGCGCTTTATCTGTGGTGGATTTGGCCCGCCAATTTCATTTGCTTCTGTTACAAACGGAGGGTTGCCAAACAAATCCATTAAAACCCAGTATTGGAATGCCCTTAAAAAACGCACTTCAGCCCTGTATTTGCGGATTACATCAGCATCAGTACCTGTTATATTCCTTTTGGAAAGTTTTGCATCGGTTGACTGACGCAGAAACTCGTTTACCAGGGTTATCTGGTACAATGCTTTATAATAAGCACCGGTCAAAAACTGGTTGCCGGATGTCCAGTTCATATTGTGAAAATCCTGAATACCGGGGTCACCCCAGGCTATTACTGCTTCATCTGTACTCAGCTCCTGTGCTTTCCAGAAAGTACGGTAAAAATCGGAGTTGGCACCCTCATCACTTCCGGGGAAAAATACATCGGCCTGGCCCGCAGGACCCTGGTTGCCGGTGAGTGCCCAGGCACCATATATTTTAGCCAGAGATTGCTTGTAACCTGCCGCTGTGCTGTACACCACCTCGGATGTTACGTCGTTCGTGGGTACTAAATCAAGTTTTTTTGTACATGATACCATTACAGCGGACAGCAATACCGCAGACAATGATAATTTTATTATGTTATTTCTTTTCATATAAAAACCTTTATTCTTTTGTTAATAACGGAAATTAAAAGTCAATGTTCGCTCCAAATACAAATGTTCTTGGCCTTGGATAGAAATTGTTATCTATACCACCATTTATTTCAGGATCAGCTCCCTTGTATTTAGTAATTACAAATACATTCTGCACATTTGCATTGAAACGCAGGTTGGCTTTACCACGCAGAATTTTTCCAAAATCGTAGCCCAGGTTGATATTGTCCATCCTCAGGAAAGAGGCATTCTGAACATAGTAATCAGACTGATAATACCGCTGTCCAAATCCATCGAAACCTGATTCCAGCACATTTTTAGAGCCATTGCTGAGGTAGTTAAGCGGGTTTAATATATTTCTGCTGGTGCCTGTGCTGGAGTACACATTGTTGTACATATAGTTACCCAGGCTGGCACGCATTACAAAACCTGCATTCCATTTTTTGTACACCACACTACTGTTAAAGCCCATAAATACATCGGGGTTAGCACTTTTGTACCTGTACAAATCTTTATCGGTAATCACACCATCCCTGTCAATATCTTCAAACACATTATCAATAGGCTTGCCATTGGCATCATATACCTGCTTATACACATAAAATGAATTTCTGCTGAATCCTACAGAATTAATCTGTATAGTGCCGCCGGTGCCGCCTGAAATACCGCCTGTGAGCTGACCACGGTAATTAGGGTCATCAGTAAATGTAAGCTTGGTGATGGAGTTTTTATTATAGGTAACGTTAAAGCCAAAATCTACAGTCAGGTCTTTTTTACGAACGGGTTGTGTATTGATAACAAATTCAACACCCTTATTTTCCATGTTACCAACATTAGACAGTACGCTTGTTGCAAAATTGGTACCTGCAGACTGGTTTACCACGTTCAGCAAGTCTTTTGTTTTTTTAATGTAATAATCAACAGATCCTGAAATGCGGTTATTAAAGAAACCGAAATCAAGGCCGATATTGGTAGTGGCAGTTTGCTCCCAGGTTAATTTATCGTTGTAAGCAAGCGGCCTGTACAGATTGTAAAATGAATTGCCAAACTGGTATTGTGCTGTTGGGGTACTAATACTGTAGTTGCCAAGGTAAGAATAGTTGCCGATTCCGTCCTGTTGACCCGTGATACCGTAACCAATACGGAGTTTAAGGTCGGAAACTGCCTTAACATTTTTTAAAAAATTTTCGTCTTTTATCTTCCAGGCAAAAGCCTCTGAATGATAGGTAATCCACCTGTTGTCAGGGTTCAATCTTGATGACCCGTCAGTTCTGGCGTTTACAGTAAATATATATTTGCTTTTAAAAACATAATTCAGTCTTGCGTAAGCTGATATCAGCCTGTTTTGTGGTTTGTCAAACAGGAACTGGGGAGTTGAAAGAGCAGCGCTGGTTCCATCAGAAAAGAAATCTGCGTAATTAAAATTAGTGCTCAGGTTGTTGTAATAACCATAACCTGCTGTTACGTCTATACGGCTTTGAATATTCCTGATGTCTTTACCATAAGCCAGATAAAACTCCATAAAGCTGTTTTCAATTTTTTGAAGGTACTGGTTGTTTACACCACCCTTTCTGATGGTTGAACCGACAGTGGATACATCCCTTCTGTAAGCAAATGAAGCAAGGCTGTCAACCACAATGGTACCTGTACCTTTTGCTATATCATAACCAAGGTTAAGGTTGGCACGCAAATCTGGTAAAAAGTGAAACTTATAATCAAATTGTATGTTACCTATACTTCTGTTTACATTGCTGTTGTTCTGCTGTTGCTCCAGCAATCCTACGGGGTTTCTCGGAGCAAGCGCTTTAAGGCCTGTATTGCCGTTACCAGCGTCCAGCCATTCGTAATAGCCATTGTATCTTGCATTTCCGCTGCGTATGGGCTGGGTAGGGTCAAAATTAACGGCTGTACCTATTGCACCCTCATTGGCAAAGCGGCTTTTGCTATTGGTAACCCTGAGGTTAAGGTCAACTTTCAGGTGATCGTTTAAAAACCAGGGACTGATATTTAATGCAGCAGAAAGGCGCTGCAGGTTGCCGGTTTTCAATACACCATTCTGGTTAAAATAACCAACGGAAGCCCTGTAGGGCATGTTCAATTTACCACTAAGGCCACCACTTACACTGAGGTTGTTATCGGTACCGATAGCTGTTTGATAAATTTCATCCTGCCAGTCGGTACTTGCTGTACCCATTAATGCACGGAAGGCAGCAGAGCCATTTGTATTAACATAGCTGCGGAATTCATCAGCAGACAATACATCAATTTTTTTGGTAATGGTACCTGCGGAAAGCTGTGTATTAAAATTGAAAGTTGGTTTCCCTTTTCTTCCCTTTTTGGTGGTAATAATGATTACACCGTTGGAAGCTCTTGACCCATATATTGCAGCAGCAGAAGCGTCTTTCAATATATTAAAGGTTTCAATGTCATTTGGATTAATCAATGACAATGCATTGGGGGAGCCGGCAATACCGCCGCCACTCAACTGAACACCGTCAATAATAATCAGCGGGTCGTTACTTGCAGAAAGAGAAGTACCTCCCCTGATCCTGATGGTGCTTCCTGCACCGGGGGCACCACCATTAGAAGTGATGTTTACACCTGCAACCTTACCCAGGATGAGTTGTTCCGGCGTGGCAATGGCGCCTTTCTGAAAATCTTTTGAAGAAATAGCGGTAATGGAACCACTCAGGTCTTTTTTCCTGGCTGTACCATACCCTACCACCACTACATCGTTCAGTTGCTGGCTGGTAATTACAAAGGATACATCCAAAGTTGTTTTTCCTGCTACAGCAATTTCCTGCTTGGCAAAACCTGTGGAGGTAAATACCAATGTGGCCGATGCCGGCACACTAATTTTGTAAACACCGTCAGCACCTGTTTGGGTTACTGTTCTGGTTCCTTTTACGGCCACGGTAACGCCGGGTACAGGCATTCCGTCTTTTGAATCTGTTACCTTACCGGTAACGGTTGATTGTGCAAGCGCTGCTGTTCCTATCAAAAGGAACGCAACCGTTTGCGACAAAAATCCGAAGATTTTTCTGCAGCTTTTTCTCATAAAGCAAACTTTATCGTTTTTTAAAAATTAGAGTGAAAATATTAATGTGTACATTTTACGCAATCGTAATGTGTAAAATATACACAAATAAAGACATTTTATTTCAGAATTTAATATTTTGTTAAATCTTTTTTTGCCCCGGAAGTCATTTTAGTTAACAGTATTAACCAATTGGCTTTTCAGGCTATGATATGACATAAAGGGGCTTTAAAAAGCTGCAATAAAGCTGATTATTATTATTATTTGGACTTTTATACTGATATAACTGCCTAAAAATCAATACCAAACCACTTTTTTTTCTTTTTTTCGTACTTTTCGTAGTTGAATTTGTACAATTTTCCGGGGCGGTGGGGTACGTCCTGCTCCATTTCGCCGGTATCTATCAAAAAATCCATTGAAAAGAACTTTTTTCTGAAATTCCGCCTGTCGAGTTTGATGTCGAGTATGGCTTCGTATAAATTCTGCAATTCCCTGAGCGAAAACTTTTTGGGCAGCAGGTTAAAGCCAAGGGGATGTTTCTGTATCCGCTTTTGCAGGCGGTTGTAGCAGGCGTCAAATATATCCTGGTGGTCAAAAGCCAGTTCTGTGGTACTTTTTACATCATGCCAGTGCAGGTCATTTTCTAATATCCGCAACTTGTGGTGCTGAACATTTACCAGGGAGCAATAAGCCACCGTTACCACCCTTCCTGCCGGGTGACGGCCAACACTGCCAAAGGTTTCTACCTGCTCAAGGTAAAGATCATTTAAGCCTGTGCGCTGCTTTAATATGCGGTAAGCGGCGGCTGAAAGGTCTTCGTTGGGATACACCAAATCACCCAGCAAAGAGTAGCGGCCCTGGTATTTTTTCAGGTCACTGCGTATGAGCAATACTTTCAGCTTGTTTTCATCAAATCCAAATATCACACAGTCAACCGACAATGCTATCCGGTTGCTGCTTTCTACTTCAGATTGTATGGTTTGTAAAGTCTTAATCTTATTTGCCAATTTACCATTTTCTGCCAATGCCATCTCCATATTATCGCCTGTTAAATTTAGTTAATCCCTTTTATAAATCTTGCTGTAATTCCTTTACCGTTTTGCTGCAGCCTGATAAAATAAGTGCCGGCGGGCAGCAGGTACAACTGGTTGGTTATATTAAACTGGTACTGCCCTGCTGCCTGGTTTGCCGAATACAATACTGCAAGCTGCTGGCCGGTTCTGTTTAACAATGCAAGCGATACCGTTCCGTTTCCCGGCACAATATAATCAACGATTGCAGATACCCGTACAGGATTGGGTGAAATTTTAATTCCAAATCCATTTTTCAGGTTGGTGATGGTACTGTTGCGGTTGATGGTAGTAAACTGCCCGGTTGTATAGTTGGTATTGCTAACCGCAGCACAATTGGCACTTACCCTCCAGTTGTATGTAACACCCCTGTTCAAATTAGAGAGCGCTGCTGTACCTGTTGTAATATTCGATGCAACAGTAGTCCAGATGGAAGCTGTGGCTTCTTTATACTCAACAGAGTAGTACAACCCGCTAACCACCGTCCAGTTCAATACCGCCGAATTGATGGTAATACCGGAAACGGTAAGCCCGGCCGGAGCAGCAGGCGTTGGCGTGGTAACCACATTGATAACTGCACGGGGGCTTTCACCGCAACTATTGCTTTGCGTTACATAATAGGTTATGGTACCCGCTGTGGCGGTAGACGGTGTGGCTGCAGTGCTGCTGCCTGTACCACCGGTTGGGGCTGTGTACCACAACAGGTTGGTGCCAGTTGCAGTTAACTGAGTGGCAGTTGTATATTGGCAATAAGTGAAAATGGCTGTAACAGCCGGTGCTGCTGGTATAGCCGTAATGGTTACCGTTATAGTTGCCCTAGGGCCTTCGCAGCCGTTGGCAGATTGACTTACATAATAGTTAACAGTGCCTGCTGTTGCTGTGGACGGGGTTGGCGCTGTGCTGCTGCCCGTGCCGCCTGTTGCTGCAGTGTACCATAGCAAAGCAGTTCCGGTTGCTGTAAGTTGCGATGCTGCAGCATTCTGGCAATAGCCTGCTGCTGCAATTACGCCGGGCGCTGCAGGTGTGGCCGTTACGTTTACCGCTATCACTCCTCTTGGCCCTTCGCAACCATTGGTGGACTGACTCACATAATAATTGGTGCTGCCACCCGCTGCTGTAGATGGAGTGGGTGCTGTGGGGCTTCCCGTGCCACCAGTTGCAGTGGTGTACCATAATAAGTTGATACCAGTTGCTGTTAGTGGCGTTGCTGTTGCGTTTTGGCAGTAAGCAACCGGGCTGGTTACACCTGGCGCTGCCGGCGTTGCTGTTACATTTACTGCAATAACTGCCCTTGGGCCCTCGCCACAAGCAGTGGTTTGGCTCACATAATAATTGGTGCTGCCACCTGCTGCCGTGGAAGGCGTGGGTGCTGTGGCACTGCCTGTTCCGCTGGTGGCAGTAGTATACCATAAAAGGTTTGTACCTGCAGCTGTTAATGGAACTGCTGCTGCATTCTGGCAATAAGCAACCGGGCTGGTTACACCGGGTGCCGCTGTTGCTGCCGTAACCACTACA
>JANMDL010000931.1:0-1818 GCA_031376295.1 Chitinophagales bacterium | reverse complement strand
GCTCAGCCGCCTGATGACCATTGTGGTGGTTGGCGGCGGCCCTACTGGTGTGGAGTTGAGCGGTGCCATTGCCGACATGAAAAAGTATGTACTGCCAAAGGATTATCCCGAACTGGATTTTAGCCAGATGAAAATTTACCTGCTTGAGGGTACGGGTAAAACACTGGGTGCCATGAGCAGCAAATCATCTGAGCAATCACAAAAATACCTGGAAAAGCTTGGTGTAACGGTGATGACTGATACTTTCTTAAAGGAATATGATGGCAAGCAGGCATTACTGCAGGATGGCAGTACTATTGATACCAGTATGGTAATATGGGCGGCGGGAATAAAGGGCAATGTGCCACCCGGCATCAGCAACGAACTGGTGGTGCGTGGCAACCGCATAAAGGTTGACAGGCTCAATCGTATTGAAAGCCATGTGTATGTATATGCCATTGGTGATGTAGCGTATATGGAAGAACCTGCCTGGCCAAATGGTCATCCGCAGGTGGCACCTGTAGCCATGCAGCAGGCAGATGTGTTGGCAAAAAATCTCCGTTTTCTTGAAATGAAAAGCGGTACCAAACAATTAGAAGAATTTATTTATAATGATAAGGGCAGCATGGCTACTGTTGGCCGCAACCTGGCTGTGGTGGATATGCCCAAACCCAAACTGCACCTGGGTGGTTTTCTGGCATGGCTGATATGGATGGGGCTGCACCTGATGCTGATACTGGGGGTAAAAAACAGGTTCTTTGTATTCTGTAACTGGCTGTACAATTATTTTACCTACGATCAGAACCTGCGGTTAATCTTCAGGGAGTTTTATAAGGAGAAGGAGAAATGATTTGATGATGTGATAATGTGCTAATGTGATAATGTGATGATGGGATGATGGGATGATGTTTCAGCGGCATAAGTTATGCTGACTTGATGATGGATGCAGAAATTGATTAAGGTGGTGAATTGATAAGTTTAAAGTTGGATGGTTGATATGAAAAGGAAATTTTTAGAAGCAGAATGGAAGTATTTGATTATGGCTAATTATGCAGTTGACCCGGCTGCGCTGCGGCCTTACCTGCCTGCGGGTACCGAGCTGGATTTGTGGAATGGTAAATGTTATGTGAGCCTGGTAGGTTTTATGTTTCAAAATACAAAAGTGCTGGGAGTAAAAATTCCATTTCATGTAAATTTTGAGGAAGTAAACCTGCGCTTTTATGTACGGCACAATGATAATGGTGTATGGAAGCGTGGTGTGGTTTTTATCAGCGAAATTGTGCCAAAGCCTGCCATTGCCTTTGTAGCCAACACTTTTTTTAATGAGCATTACCAAACCTGCAAAATGAAGCAACGGATTGAGCAATCGGCAGACTGGTTGTATGTGGGCTATCAATGGAAACATAAAAGTGAGTGGAACAGTATTTCTGTTGTGGCCGACCCCATACCCCTTGCTATGCAGCCCGGCAGCGAAGAAGAGTTTATTACTGAACATTACTGGGGCTACAGCAAAACAACTGCTGAAAAAACTACAGAATATGCCGTGGAGCATCCCCGCTGGAAAGTACACCGGGTGGAGACTTACGAACTTCAATGCAATTTTGGCGAATTATATGGGGCTGCTTTTGCCAGACTTGCCAGTATACAGCCCGATTCTGTTTTGCTTGCTGAAGGGGCAGAAGTAGTGGTGAGGAACAAGCGGATGATTGGATAATATGCAAATATGCAAATGGAATAATGTTAATCAGTGCAATCAGTATAATCCTTGGTGAAGTATAATTCGTGTAATTGGTGTAATCTTTATAATTCGTGACACATAATCCGTGTAATTGGTGTAAT
>JANMDL010000927.1:0-2915 GCA_031376295.1 Chitinophagales bacterium | reverse complement strand
AACAGCGTGATGGAAATTGGCGAAAACATATTGTACATGTACCAGGGGCAAAAGGAATGGAGCGGTAATAACAAAGAAATCATTTTTTCTAAAAACGACCTGCTCAATAAATTCATATTCGCCAGCGAATTTTTACAGGATGCCAAAGACATGCGCATGCTGGAAGCCCGTGGCAAAATAAGCGACAACAGGGATATGGATGAGATGATGAAATAACCTTCTTGTTACGAGTTGTTTAGTTACGGGTTTTCTAACTTGTACGATAAAATCAATCATTCCTACTAAAAAATAAGCGAAAAAGGTTATTTTAGCACTGTGAAAATTGAAAAAATAGAAATAGACAACTTTAAGTCTCTCAATAATTTTAAAATTGAGAATCCCAATCCATTTAGTGTTTTTGTTGGGGCAAATGGAGTTGGGAAAAGTAATATTTTTGAAGCGCTGGAGTATTTAAACTATAAAGCTAAGAGTTACAAGGAAACAGATGATTTATTTGACGGTTATAAGAACTTTATCAATTATAAGAGATACCACGAAAATTTTTTTATAAACATTCATTACTCAGTTGGCGAATTAAGTCATAATAATACTTTCAGCAGAATTCCGTATGAACCAGTAAGTTCTGGTATAGTCTCATCTGGCCCTGCAAGGCCAGTCCCTTTTAATCAATCTCCTACGGTGCTGGATAATTTGGACAACCAGTTTGTAAATAATTTTTCACGTATTTTCATCAACGCATCAGATAAGAGAAAAATTAATTCCAACTCTAATGACAAACTGAATTTAGATGGCTCCAATATGGAGAAGGTACTAAGAAGACTATTGCAGCAAACCAATACAAGAGAAGAAATATACGACTGGATAAGCCTTTTTATCCCGGCCTTTAGTAAGGTTGATGTTACAAGCAGTGATTTATCAGGTACAGATTCCTTAGAGTTTTACGAAAAAGGCTTCGAAAGACCTTTTCCCAAAAGACTTATTTCTGATGGCACTCACAATATCCTTTGCCTCTTAACAGCCATTTATCAAAGTGATGAACCTCAGTTTTTATGTATTGAAGAACCCGAAAACGGGCTGAACCCCTATGTGGTAAAGGAGTTGGTTGGTTTTTTCAGGGAGCAATGCAAGGAAGAAAACGGGCATTATATATGGGTAAATACGCATTCTCAAACACTTGTAAAAGAATTGACCCGGGAAGAGATAATAGTAATAAACAAAGAAGATGGAAATACAGTAGCCAAGCAATTTCAAGTCAAAGATATGCATGGGCTTTCTATGGATTTTGCATGGCTGTCCAATGTACTGGGAGGAGGTGTTCCATGGTAAAACTGGGCTTCATTTGCGAGGGTGAAACAGAAAAAATAATTGTAGAATCCAGCAACTTTAAAGAAATACTGGACAATAACAGTTGCGCATTTATAAAAGCCCTTGATGCTACTGGCAATGGCAATTTGCTCCCCAAAAACATTGCCCCAATGATTAACAACCTGCTTGACGAAGGGGCGGAAAAAATATTTATACTTACAGATTTAGATGAGGATGAGTGTATTACCAAAACCAAAGAAAGAATAAAGGCCCCGTCAGAAATTGTCACCATTGTATCAGTTAAGCAGGTGGAAGCATGGTTTCTGGCAGATAGCCAAACTTTATCGGTACTTTTAGGTGAAATAGATTTCCGATTTCAGCATCCCGAAATCGTCCCAGTTCCCCGTGAAGTGATACAGCAACTTTTTTTGCAAAAAAAAGGTCGTGGTACCGGTCCCAGCAAAGCATTGTTTGCGACCAAAATGGTAAATAACGGCTTTTCCATCACCAACGCCGCTGCCCACCCCAATTGCCCTAGTGCCAGGTACTTTATCGCCAAAATACAAAGCCTTACAGCCCAATAGCATAGTAAAAGCTAAACGGAGCGTCGCCACTGCAGCCCAATCAGGGCTCAAATGCCTGCTTCCAAATAATCTGCTCAAAAAGTAGCCCTTCTGCCCTATCTTTGCCGCAATCTTAAAATTTACAATTATACCATGGCTGTTTTAGTAAATAAGGAATCTAAAATCATCGTACAGGGTTTTACCGGCACCGAAGGCACTTTTCATGCCACACAAATGATTGAGTACGGCACACAGGTAGTGGGCGGTGTTACACCCGGCAAAGGTGGCAGC
The DNA here is from genome assembly GCA_031376295.1 of Chitinophagales bacterium. GTDB lineage: Bacteria > Bacteroidota > Bacteroidia > Chitinophagales > Chitinophagaceae > Ferruginibacter. The sequence continues at coordinate 756 of JANMDL010000927.1, read as the reverse complement.
AACCATTTAGAAAGGCCGGTTTTTAATACAGTAGCCGATGCCGTGGCCAAAACAGGTGCCAATGTATCCATTATTTTTGTACCACCGGCTTTTGCTGCCGATGCCATTATGGAAGCCGCTGATGCAGGAATAGGACTGATTGTTTGTATTACAGAAGGCATTCCTGTACAGGACATGGTAAAAGTAAAAAACTACCTGCAGGGCAAAAACTCAAGGCTGGTGGGCCCCAATTGCCCAGGCGTTATTACTGCCGATGAATGTAAAGTGGGCATCATGCCGGGCTTTATCTTCAAAAAAGGAAGGATAGGTATTGTATCCAAATCGGGTACTTTAACTTATGAAGCTGCCGACCAGGTAGCAAAAGCCGGGTTGGGTATTTCCACAGCAATTGGTATTGGCGGCGACCCGATTATCGGCACCACCACCAAAGAAGCAGTGGAACTGTTTATGAACGACCCTGAAACAGATGCAATAGTAATGATTGGCGAAATAGGCGGCGGCATGGAAGCAGAAGCTGCCCGCTGGATAAAAGAAACAGGCAACAAAAAACCCGTTGTGGGCTTTATCGCCGGCCAAACGGCCCCTCCCGGCAGGCGTATGGGCCACGCAGGAGCCATTGTGGGCGGTGCAGAAGATACCGCTGCTGCAAAAATGAAGATTATGGAAGAATGCGGCATACACGTGGTAGCCAGCCCGGCTGATATTGGTAAAACAATGGCCGAAGCTGTAAAAAAATAAAAAGCCCGCTGCTTAAAA
>JANMDL010000921.1:0-5528 GCA_031376295.1 Chitinophagales bacterium | reverse complement strand
GAAATGCAGGACCTGATTGCCAGGGCCCAGGTAAATATTCTGCCATCTTTTAATAATACCGGGATAAAATTGAAGCTGGTGAATGCTGTTTTTAATGGCAGGCACTGCCTTGTAAACCGGGAAGCTGTTGCTGGCAGCGGGCTGGAGCAGTATTGCCATATCGCTGACGGTGAAAATGATTTTATTGAAGCAGCAGCAAAGCTTTTTGAAACACCATTTACGCTTGATGATATTGAAATGCGGCAGGGTATTGCACAGCGGCTTTTTAACAATATGGAAAATGCCCGTAAGCTGCTCAGCTTTCTACACTAGCATTGTCCCACACTTTGTTCTTTTCTGTTTTAATGGTACGTGCCGGAAATTTGCTGATCACCGGGTAATCATGTGTAGCCATTACTATGGTGGTATTAAAGTCGCGGCAGATATGAAACAGCAGCTGCATAATCTCATCAGAAGTTTCGGGGTCAAGGTTACCGGTAGGTTCATCTGCCAGTATCAGTTTGGGTGAGTTCAGCAATGCACGGGCAATGTCTACCCGCTGCTGCTCGCCACCACTTAACTCAAACGGCATTTTAAAACCCTTTGTTTTCAGCCCCACTTTGTCAAGCACATCAGCAATTTTTTCGTCCATCAGTTTTTCATCCTTCCAACCAGTGGCTTTTAATACAAATTTCAGGTTATCGTTTACGTTCCTGTCGGTAAGCAGTTGAAAATCCTGAAAAACCACACCCAGGTTGCGGCGCAGGAATGGAACTGTCTTCCAGTTCACATCCTTTAAATTGTAGCCCACTACCCATCCTTCGCCGGACGTAAGGGGTAAATCTCCATACAACGTTTTTAACAGGCTGCTTTTACCTGTGCCGGTTTTGCCCACCAGGTATACAAATTCACCCTTATCTACCGATATTGTTACGTTTTCCAGAACCATGTTGCTGGCCTGGTAAATATTTACATTCTTTAAATCTATAATTGACTGGGCCATCTTTTCTATCTTTTATTTGAAATGTTGTTTTAACCTCCTGGGGTTAAAGAATGCCAAAGAGGCAAATTTAACGGTATCTGCACCGCTATTAAAAAATTATTTCTGCACGGAAATGTTAAAATTGTTAATAACTAAAAAAATAGTTTGTAAACTAAATTATTAGTTTTATGTTTGTGTTGTAAAATTATTAAGTTGCCGGCAGAAATGCGGCAGCAGTTAAGTGCAAATATTTAATTATAATAATGACAGGTAACATGAAGACTTTAACCCGGGCAGAGGAGCAGATAATGCAGGTGCTTTGGAAATTGGACAAAGCATTTCTCAGGGAAATTATCGAAGCGCTTCCTGAGCCAAAGCCACATAGCAATACTGTTGCCACTATAATCAAGATACTTGTGGAAAAGGAATTTGCCGGCATCACGGTATTTGGCCGCATGCACCAGTATCATGCAATCATCAGTAAGGATGTGTACAGCAAAAGCAGCATGAAAAACCTGGTAAAAGGATATTTTGAGGGTTCTTTCAGCAATGCGGTGTCATTTATGGTGAAGGAAAATAACCTGAGTGTGGATGATCTGGAACTGTTGCTGAAACAATTGAAGAAGAAATAATAAATTTTCCGGCGGTAACAAAATTATTTATCATTAATCAGCCGATTATGCTGCAAATTTCCTTCTACCTGTTAAAAGTATTGCTCTGCTCGGGCATATTACTTGGTTATTACTGGTTTATGCTGCGTAATAAAATTTACCATCATTACAACAGGTTTTTTTTACTGGCTTCGGTAGTGCTTGCATTGGTGCTGCCCCTGCTGGAAATACATATCTGGCATTATGCCGATGAGCCAAAGAGCCAGGCCATACAACTGCTGCAGGTGGTTAGCAGCAGCGACGACTACATCAACGATATTGCTGTAAATACAATGCCGGAGTATTTCACTGTTTCACAGTTGCTCACTGTTGTATACTTTATAGTTACCATGATATTCCTGGTGGCATTTATCAGGGTATTGTGGATAATCCGTACCCTTATTTACAAGTATCGTGGCCAGGTGGTGGAACGGTTTTTCTTTGTAAACACCAATGCCAAGGGAACGCCTTTTTCCTTTCTGAACTATATTTTCTGGAACGAAGCTATTGACCTTGACAGTACTACCGGCAGGCAGATATTCAGGCATGAAGTGGCGCATGTGCAGGAAAAGCACAGTTACGATAAGCTGTTTGTAAATATTGTACTTATTTTCTTCTGGTGCAATCCTTTTTTCTGGCTCATACGCAAGGAGCTCAATATGATTCATGAGTTTATTGCAGATAAAAAAGCTGTAGAAGATAATGATACTGCAAGTTTTGCAGCAATGATATTACAGGCAGCTTATCCCAAACACCGGTTTGAACTTACTAATAATTTTTTTTACTCACCGATAAAAAGGAGGTTACTCATGTTAACTAAAAATCAGAATCCGAAAGTGTCTTATTTCAGCCGCATACTGGTATTGCCGCTGGCAGCATTGGTATTTGCAGCGTTTACTTTTAAAGCTAAAACCATCAGTTTACCGCAACAGGGCGGACCGGGTGCAGGCAGGCAAATAACCGTGGTGCTGGATGCCGGCCATGGTGGTAAGGATGCCGGTGGATTTGGTAAAGATGGTGTATTGGAAAAAGATATGTCGCTTGCTATTGTGCAGAAAATAAAAGAGCTGAACAGCAATCAAAACCTGAACATCATTCTTACAAGGGAGACGGATGTATACCTTTCTCCTCCAGAGCGTGTGGCTTTTGCCAAAGCGCAGCATGCCGACCTGTTTGTTTCCATTCACCTTGATTCAGCCCCGGCTTCCGAAAGCGAAAGTAAAAACGGCATGTCTGTTTTTATAGCAAGAGAAGAATTTGGCAATGTCAGTGCCAGCAGGCAACTAGCTTCTGCTATAATAGGTTCGTTTAAAAACAATTACGCATTAGCGGTACCTGATAACCCTATGCAGCGCAACGTGGGCATCTGGGTGCTGCAGGCCAACGAGTGTCCTTCGGTACTGATTGAGGCTGGCTATATCACTAACAGTAAAGATGCAGCTTACCTGCGTACAGATGCTGCTAAAGAAGCCATTGCAAAAAATATACTTGCAGCCATTAACAATTATGCAGCACAAAGGTCTGTTGCTGCAACTGCCCCTGCCGATACTTTACCAGAGGTAGTTGTTACAGGTAAGCAGCAGGTAGCTGATAAAAAAGCAGCAGTAAATGATCTGGACAGCATTAAGCCCAACGATATTTACAGTGTTGATGTAAAAAAATCAAATGGCCTTATTTTGACATACGGCAATAATGGGAGTCGTACTATTTCAATTAAAACGAAGTCAAACGAATATTTGGGTACAAAAGAGCCGCAACCATTGTATGTATTAAATGGGGCCATTATTGATAAGGCCCAACTGGATAAGATGGATCCCGGCACCATTGAGCATATAAATGTACTAAAGGATGCCAATGCAACTAAGTATTATGGAGATAAGGGTAAAAATGGGGTAGTGGAAATTACTACAAAAGTGCAATCAATTACTGTTAAAGGTTTTAAGGCCGATAAATTTATTGCCAGGGGGGGATATGAAGAGCATGGGTAATAATCCGCTGCTGATTATGGATGGCAAAGAAATAGTTGGTAAATCGAAACAGGAAATTGCTGCCATACTGGACAATAATAGCTATGCCATAATTGAGGTGTCTGCTCCGGCTGATGCCATTAAAAGCAGGTATGGCAAAAAAGCTGCAGATGGGTTGATTATTGCAACAGCTAAAAAGGAAGCTGCACCTTCATTAGACCCAGTAACAGTAACCGGTTATCCTGCCAGGACAATTTCAGAAGCGGGCGGCCAGAATATTATTTTTACAAAAGTGGAGCAGGAAGCGCAATTCCCGGGAGGTATTGATGCATGGCGCAAATACCTGGCTAAATCATTAGATGCTACGGTTGCTGTAAAAGAGGGATGGAAGAAAGGCGTGTATTATGTGAATGTACAGTTTGTTACAGACAAGGAAGGCAATATCAGCGATGTGAAAGCCCTGAATTATGCAAATTCAAAAACAGCACAGGCTTGTATTGAAGTTGTTAAAAACGGGCCTAAATGGGAACCCGCCATGCAAAATGGGCGTAAAGTAAAAGCTTACCGCAACCAGCCGATTACATTTGTAATTGAAGAATAAGAGATTTTGTTTTTTGCAATAATTTATCCCGGCTATTGTGCCGGGATTTTTTTTACTTCTTAATTTTTGCTGCTATTAATACAGTACAGGCTCCGGCTTAAGTGCTACCTTGGTCGGACGGACTTACACGGCCACGTACCGACCGGTAGCAACCAGATTGTTTAATCGGTTGATAATGGATCAGGAAAGAAATTCAGTACCGCAACTCCTCTCCGTTTACCTGTATCAGCAGTTCTTTAGTGCTACTTTCTTCCACCCGGCCAATAATTTGTGCATCTATACCAAATTGCTGTGCGGTTTCAATCATTACGGCGGCATCTGCTGGCGGGCAATAAATTTCCATGCGGCAACCCATATTAAATACTTCGTACATTTCCCTGGCTGCCGAGCAACTGTTTTGTGCAATGATGTTAAAGATGGGCGGCGGGGCAAATAAATTGTCTTTTACCACCCGCATATTGCCCGGCAGGTATTTGAGGCACTTGGTTTGCCCGCCACCACTGCAATGTATCAATCCGTGAATTTTTTCAAAATGAGTTTTAAGCAGTTGTACCAATACCGGCGCATAAGTACGTGTAGGGCTCAGCAGCAACTGGCCAATGCTGATGCCAGGGAGCTGCTCATAAAGGTCGGTCAGTTTATGTTTACCGATGTATACTACTTCTTCTGCCAGGTTATTGTCGTAACTTTCTTTAAAATGGTTCGCATAATATTTGCTTAGTACATCATGCCTGGCGCTGGTTAACCCATTGCTGCCAAGGCCGCTGTTATAACCTGTTTCGTAAGTAGCCTGTCCGTAGCTGGCAAGCCCAACAATCACATCCCCCGGTTGAATTTTATCGTTGGTAATCAATTTGTCTTTTGGCCAGCGGCAGGTCATGGTGCCGTTTACCGCAATGGTGCGTACAACATCGCCCACATCAGCGGTTTCGCCACCGAGGTAGTGGATATTTACCCCAAATTCTTTTAGTGTATCAAACAACTGCTGCGAGCCATTAATTACCTGCTGCAGCACTTCTCCGGGAATGAGGTGTTTATTGCGGTCGATGGTGGAGTTAAAAACAATATTATCGTAAATGCCCACACAAAGCAGGTCGTCTAAGTTCATCACAATGGCATCCTGTGCAATGCCTTTCCATACGCTGGCATCGCCGGTTTCTTTCCAGTACAGGTAGGCAAGTATGCTTTTGGTGCCGGCACCATCGGCGTGCATTACGTTCACCATTTTGCCATCGCCACCCAGGTAATCGGGGTAAATTTTGCAGAAGGCATTAGGATAAAGCCCCATGTTTAATTGCTGTACCGCTGCGTGTACTTCTTCTTTTTGCGCCGAAACCCCTCTTTTTGAA
>JANMDL010000902.1:0-15578 GCA_031376295.1 Chitinophagales bacterium | reverse complement strand
CTCAAAAAGTGGTGGCTTTTTTTATTCCGCCAAAGCAAAAGATAACCGGGATATGCCATTATTTTCTATCTTTCCCCAATGCAAAAGAACTCATTCCATGTGCTGTATATAGCTGTAATACTTGTGGTAGCCGGCACACTTATCAGTTGCGGCAAATATGCCACCACCAATAAAGTGTATAAAAAACAGGTAAGGCAATATGCCAAAATACTGAGGGAGTATCCCATAAAGGACTCTGTAAGCAGCTCCCCGGAGTTTGTTGGCACTACCAATATGAGCATGCGCAAACCCAACTTTGTCATCATACACCACACTGCACAAAACAGTTGCGAACAAACCCTTACCACTTTTACCCTGCCACGCACACAGGTAAGTGCTCATTATGTTATTTGTAAAGATGGCACCGTATTTCATATGCTCAACGATTACCTGCGGGCGCATCATGCAGGGGCAGCACGCTGGGGCAACAATACCGACCTCAACAGCAGCAGCATCGGTATTGAATTAGACAACAATGGTTTTGAAAATTTTACTGATGCACAGGTAAGCAGTTTAATACAATTACTCAAAAGACTGAAAAACACCTTTTCAATTCCAGTAGCTAATTTTATTGGTCATGGTGATATAGCGCCCACCCGCAAAAACGACCCCAACTGGCGCTTTCCCTGGCAGCAACTATCGCAAAGTGGTTTTGGCCTTTGGTATGATGATACCAGCAAAATAAATGTTCCGGATAACTTTAATTTTATGCAGGCTCTGCGCATTGTGGGGTACGATACCAAAGACAGCAGCGCAGCGGTAACGGCATTTAAAAGACATTTTATGCAGGATACCACCCGCAGCCAGTTGAATGAGGGTACAAATAAAATACTTTACAGTTTGTATAAAAAGTTTTGAAACAGGGTAAATAAACTATCAGGGAGAAAGGCCAATTAACTGCTTAAAGTATTGTGCAGAAAGCCTTGCAAAATGGCTTTGCTCCTTAGCATTCAATTGTTTCCATAAGGGATAAGCGCTTCTCAGTTTTGCCCCCAACTCCATTGATTGCAAGGCAAAAGAGGTATTTACTGTATCTGCTTTTGTATTGGCAGAATCTTTTTTGGCAAATGAACTTGCAAATGTGCCGATCATTTGTACATACTCAATATAATTACTACCGTTTTTTATCTGGCCGAACAGTTGTTCTGCTTTATCAGGTATTTTTGAGTTGGTAATTATTAATGCCCTGTGCAAAATTGATTAACGGGGCTGCACAAATTAACATGAGTATGGCAACCTTAATCTTAATGTTTTATTTTTTAAAGATGAGATACTTACATTGCATTATTTAAGTTATAACAGACAAACGGCAAATTAATATTACCGTTTGTCTAATTATTATCAAAGCGGCTGTTATACTTATCTATAAGCCATTAGATCTTCATTTTCTCCAATTAATGTTTTTTTATTGTTTGCCCAGCCAAACCCGCTTCCAGAAGGGCACGATGTGAGGTTTGCATAAATAAACTCTACCTGAAATTGACGCACCATAGTAGCGAAGTGAGCACAATCATAATATCCTTGACCTGTTGTATGAATTGAAGCACAAAGAGACCATCCACTTTGTTCATCAGCATAGGCATAGTCCAAAGCTTCCAAAGCTGCATCAAGGCACGGGTCATTAAAATTATCTCTCTTTATGTTCTTGCCGATTTCCTTTATTTCGTTTGATACATTAAAAATCGGGTAAACAACTTTATTACTGCCAATACTGCTTGCAGCCAAAGAAACAAAAATTGATATTAATAATATTTTCATTTTTTTTATTTAATGCGGCAAAAAGACTTGCCAATTTGAAATTGTAATTACAATGAACAGTTAGTATTTTAAATAGCAAAACCTTATGTATAATCAACTAATCAGCCTTATTGCTGACTAATCAGTTTTTTAACATAAGTATTGGAAAGCCTCACAAACCTGCTCCTTTCCTCATCTGTCAATTCATTGAAGATGGGATAGTTTTTTTGAAGATACATCAGCAATTTCATTAATTTAGGGCCATTAGTACTAACCCTTTCATACCCTGAATAATGTAACGTTTCGTACTTTTGCTTTAGTGTAAGGTTTTTGTCGTGCAGTATAACGGAATCCTGCTTTCTGTCTTTAGGTTTTAGTGCATTTTCCTTGTAAACTTCAATATTATCAAGCATGATTCTGCAAAAGTTGATGTAGTTCGAATCATGCTTAACTTGCTGAAAAAGCACTTCGGCCTTGTCAGTTTTTTCAATGCCGCTGACATTTTTGGAGCAGGAAGCCATTAAAAGGGCAAAGCTAAATAGGAATACAATTCCTGAAATTTGTTTCATATATTAAACCAGTTAATTGTTAGCCCCACATTACAGTTTATACACGCTGTTAAAGGAAGATAGCAAAATTTTATTACTATCCATCTCCGTGTTGGCTAAAATACGGTGCTGTTTTTACTTGGTTGATTGATGGAAAAAGGGTTTATCATCAACAGATTTGCGCCAGGTATTTCAACTATCTAAAACAAATATCGATATCTTTTTTGATACAACAAAATATCAGGTACTGGTTTTTTGACCAGTTTTTGATGCTGATTATTAAGATGCGAAAGCCAATTTGATACAATATATTAAAAATCAATCCTCCAGCTCCCGGCAAAAATAACCCTGCGCCTGTACAAGCTTCTCCACCTGCGAAGGAGCGAGGCTGGTAGTTTCCACCCGCAGTATTTTGTCTCTGTCCAGCAGGTCAAAATTACAGCGGATCACACCCGGCATTTTTTCTATTTTCTTTGTTACGTTACCTGCAATGCGTTTATAAGCAATATCCGTTTTAAAAACAAGTACCTGCATACAGTTGGTTTTGATTGTTGTTTTTGATTGATGCACCTGTATTTTTCAGCATTAGAAAAAAATAAAATATCCCCTGCTTCAAAACAGGGGATATACACCGGCTATACTTTATCTTTTCCTTCATCTTCCGCAGCAGCGGTATTAGTAGCGGCAGGTTTGCCCCAGGTGCGGCAGCTGCCCCGCATTTTCTCCTTCCATTGCTGGCGTTCTTCACTGCTCATAGTTTGCCACTTATCATCCATCCGCATTTTCCATTCCTGCTTTTTGCGGCTCCAGCCACCGCCACCGCCCTTAAAGCCGCCAAACAAAATTTTACTCAGTACAAAAATCCCCAGCGCCTGCGCAAACGTAATGGCTTTCACGCCCAGCACAGCAGGCAGTATGGCATTCCACAAACTCATCACCACAAAACCAAGTACCAGCACGGCTACAGCACCCAGTACTATAAATCCGATAATTTTCTTAACCCAAAATCCCTTTTTCATCTTTACTTATTTAATCATTTAATAATTCATTTTTCAATATTAGCAAACGCTCCCTCAGGTGCAGTACTGCATATCGTTTACGACTCAACAAAGTATTTACTGTCACCCCTGTTTCCTCCGCAATTACTTTAAAAGGTATCCCCTCTATCTCGGTCAGCACAAAAACGTCTTTTTGTTCTGGTGGTAATTCGTCCAAAGCCATTTGCAGTTCTTCCCAAAAAAGGCTGCGCAGGTATTCCGTTTCGGGGTTATCAGTATTGTCAAATAACAGCTCGGTCCAGTCAAAAGAATCTTCTCCATCCCAAGCCCCAAAAACATCTTCAATCGCCAGCGGCTTCATTTTGCGCTGCTTGTCAGAAATCTTGTTTTTAGTCACCCTGAACAGCCATCCCGACAATTGTTCAATCGGCTGTGTATTTTCGGCCAGTTGGTAAAACACATCCTGCAGAATGTCTTGTGCATCGGCCTCGCTGGCCACCCGCTTACGTATAAAGCCCATCAGCCGCCTGCTGTAGTCGTTGATAATACCCGTAATATTGCTTCTTTTACCGGCTGTCATTTGTTGTATTTCCGCTGCCCCCGCTGTCATATTGATGAAGACGGATGGCAGGAAGGAATATTTTAAAACAGGGAAACTATTTTTATCAGCAGTAAAGATAAACTTGCAGGGCAGAATAAGGGACTATTGGCGGTTATTACGGTGCAAAAGGACTAATGCAGTAAATAATTTAACGCCCGTTTATGACCATTTTAACGTACATTTAGTTAAATTGCATAAAAAAAGAAGTGGAAAACTACATAAAAGCAGACAGTTTTAAGGGTACTTTAGAGATACAATTGAATGTACTTGTCATTGAGCAAGGGGATTATTATGTAGCGCTATGCCCGTCACTCGACCTGTCTTCTTATGGAGATACCATAGAAGATGCCCAAACTGCCTTTGATGAAGCAGTACAGATATATTTTGATGAAAGCACTGAGAATAATACACTGCAGGATGACCTTATAAAAAACGGGTGGTCTTTTCTCCCCGGCCATTTAAACAAAGCAAGACCGCCCAAAAATATTGCACTTGATATTCCCTCAGGCCTTTTACGAACCCAGTATACTACCGATTTAAACATCGCAGTTTGATAGATTATGGGCGTAAAACAAATACCTGCCAACAAATTTATTGCATGGCTTCTGCACATTGGGCTATTGTACGAAAGAACAAAAGCATCACACGACATTTACAATTATCCAAAAGATGATGCCCGCAGATTAAGCCGGCCTGTAACCATACGAAGTAAATACAAAGACATACCAATACTCCATATCCATACCAATTTAAAGACATTAGGTATATCAAAAGCTGATTTCGAAGAACAGATAAAGAGGTTTTAGTAAAAGGGCCAGGGTCAGTTTTCCAGCAATAAATAACATCAGGGCAAAATATTAAGATACGATTATCCGCTTGCTCCAATCACCCTGAATCGTACCTTCAACCACAAAATACACACCATGGAATTTGGAAGGGTTACAGAGGCAGAGTTGGCAGCAATTGACTTTACACTCCCTGCTGAACCGGCAGGCAATAAAACTATACTGCCTGGCAAAAAAGATAAAAACACCAAACTCTATCTCGGCTGCGCCAAATGGGGCCGCCCCGAATGGATAGGAAAGATTTATCCGCCCAAAACAAAAGAAAAAGATTTTTTGCAGCATTATGTAAAGCATTACAACAGCATTGAACTGAATGCAACACATTATAAAGTATACGGACCAACAGGCATTGCCAAATGGGCAGCACAGACAAAGGGAATGGATTTTAAATTCTGCCCAAAAATGTACCAGGGCGTAACCCACCGTGGCAGCCTTAAGGGCAAAGATTTTATCACCACAGAATTTTTGCGGGGCATTGTTGCTTTTGAAGAACACCTTGGTCCCTGTTTTGTACAGGTTAGCGATGCCTTCAGCCCCAACCGCAGGCAGGAGTTATTTGATTTTTTGGCGGCACTGCCCACCGACATGCGGTTTTTTATGGAAGTACGCCACCCCGGCTGGTTTGCCAATGCTGATATACAGAGGGAATTGTTTGAAACCCTTCATCAACTGAATGTGGGTGCTGTAATAACAGATACTGCGGGCCGCAGGGATTGTGCCCACATGGGGCTAACCATGCCCAAAACCTTTATTCGTTATGTGGGCAACAGCCTGCACGCAACTGACTATACCCGTATTGATGCCTGGATTGAACGCATGACATACTGGCTGAAAAAAGGCATGCAGGATCTGTACTTTTTTATGCACATGCACGACGAAACTTTTTCGCCTGAACTCACTGTGTATATGGTGGATAAACTGAACGCAGCCTGCGGATTAAATTTGATAAAACCACAATTTGTGCAGCAGCAGCCGGGGTTGTTTTAGACTTAAGCCAGTTTTAGAATATGGTTATGAGTGGTTGACTTGGTAAACTTTACTGGACAGGCAGATCCATATAACCGGTAGCTATAGTGCATGCAATAATCAATCTAAATCTCCCATCAAATCAGCCAACGCTTTTTCCTCCAGCACTTTCCTGAAAGTTTGCTTTTCCTCATCATACCATTTAACAAGCCGGATAGCACCATCGGCTATTTCAATGCCTGTAATATCGCCATCATTAAAGCAGCAGCAGCCGGTATTAAAATAACTTGGCTTAAGCGGATGCAGGTCGTCCTTATCAAATTTATTGGCAGGATGCTCACTGTATTTACCACTGGCAAATACCGGCTGGTGCGTATGCCCGGTAACCAGCAGCAGGTTTTTGCGGTAACTGCTCCACTGGTACATAATGCGGTTGTGTTTGTTTCTGAGGTACCCGTCGCTGCTGGGGGCATTTACATTTATTTTAAGGTAACGCTGCAGCGGTGCCCATATATGCGCCACTAGCCAGGTACTAAGGGCGTTGTTATCGCTCATGGCATCGCCCTGGTGCCCATGTGTTAAAAAAATATTTAGTGGCCCGCCGCCGGTATTTATTTTCAACAGCACCGCCTCCCAAATATGCAGCGGCAGCGAAAAATATGGCTTCAGCAGGCTGGTAGCATCCATACTGGTTTTCCACATCACATCATGGTTGCCAAAAATTTTGTAATACCTGCCACTATCCTGAAAGGTTGCTTCGGCTTTAAAAGCGTCAATACACTTCGGCAGTACATCAGCCGGTTTGTATTTCCACAGCTCTTCACTATCACCCAGGTTAATAAACGTGTATCCATCCTGCCGGTATTGGGTAAGTGCATTAATATAGTTCATCTCACTTTTGCGAAAGTCATCGGCATTGTCGCCATTACCCTTGTGCTGATCACTTAAAATGATGAATTTATCTGCACTGCTGACTGCCAGGACAGCCACCCGTTTATTTTTTTTTGCCAGCCCTTTTGTATAAACGCCCCAGCGATTTAAACACAGCTTCCTTATCCGGTGAGCCGGTATGCTTTGCCAGCCGGGTAAGCGGGCGCCTCAGTAAATATTGCAACAGCCTGCGCATAAGTAAATTTAGTAAGAAGAAAGCAACGGCAGCAACTACTTTTTAAAATATTTGCCAATAACCGGCAGCCGGGCAAATTCCTTCGCCTCAATTTTACCCACAAACCAGGCAAAAAAGCCAAATAAAAAGATACCTGACACAACAGAGAACCAGAGTTTGCCCGAAATAAAATGCGTAAGCCCAAGGTGCAGCAGGTAAAGCAGGATAACAATCACCAGGTATGCCGTTAACTTTTTACGGGCATACGGTACCGGGTAATGCTTTTGCCCCAGCCAGTAGCAGGCCACCATCATAAACAGGTAACAGCAAAAAGTAGCAATAGCAGCTCCGGTATAATGCAGCCGGGGTATTAAAATGAGGTTGAGTAATATGGTGATTACCGCCCCGGCAATAGTTATCATGGCACCATACCGGTTTTTATTGGTGAGTTTGTACCACACACTCAGGTTGTAGTAAATACCCAAAAACACATTGCCCAGTGCCAGCAGCGGCACAGCACCAAGGCCCTCAGCCCAATTGGGAGAAATTTTAAGAAACCCCCACTCTATCACGTCTAAAAAAAGCCCGATACCCAGCAGCAGAAAGCAGCACACAATTACAAAAAATTTCATCACCCTGGCATATACTTTCTGTGCACCCTCCTGTGTACTCTGCTTAAAAAAGAAAGGCTCAGCCGCCATACGAAAAGCCTGTATCACAATGGTAATGAGCACAGCAATGCGGTAAATATTTGCAAAAATACCCAGTTCATGATCGGCCTGCTCCTGCGGCAGGTTTACTGCATGGCGGTATATCAGCCTGCTCAGCACATCGTTTACCATACCGCCCAGCCCCACAATAATCAGCGGATAGCAATACTTCATTACTTCCTTCCACAAGGCTTTGTCAAAATGGAAACGTATCATCCGCAGCTCCTTAAACAGCAGCAAAAAAGTAAACAGGCTGCCAAAAAAGTTGCCCACCAGGTAGTAAATAATCGGGTTCTTTACGTTAATGTATTTGTTTAAAAAACTATCAGGATGATTTTTTAAATAATGTGGCAGTATGCCTACAAAGATCACCACCATAATAATATTGATAAAAATACCTGCCAGCCGGATAAAAGCATAGCGTTTGGGCCTGTTCTCCTGCCGCAGTTTGGCAAAGGGCAGCGTAGCCAGCGTATCAAAAAATATGATGCCCGACATCCACATAATGTATTCGGGATGATCCCTGAGCGAAGCTGCTCCGGCAACACTGTTTTGAAAAACCAGCAGCATGGTGGTAAACAAAATAGTGCTGCCAATTAAGGATATTGATAAAGTACTGTAAAGTTTTTCCTTGTCTTTTTCAGCCGAAAAACGGAAATAGGCTGTTTCAATTCCATAAGTGAATAGGATGTTTAAAAAAGGGATGATGGCATAAGTTTGGGTTAAATCGGCCGTTTTAGACGGCAAATCAAAAAAGAACGGCAGGGTAAGGTTCATCAGGTAACCCAGGAACCGGCTGGCAATAGTAGGTAATCCGTACCACAATGTTTGCCCCGCTAATTTTTTTATCCCACTCAATAATTACTTTTTAGTCGCCAAAATTAGCTGTATAATTTCTAATATAAAATTCCGTTTGTAACAATATAGTGCCACCACCTGCCAGCCCCTGGCATAACTGTTTACCAAAAACTCAGCCAAACAGCAAAAACTGGAAATACTGCATTATGATTTGCAACCCTTATTCAACAATTGCTATCTTTATAAAAAATAGTCGCCATGAAGAAGTTTTCGCTCTCCTTTATTGCTGTAAGTACAGCTTTGTTCAGTCTTGCACAGGCACGTTATACCAGCACAGAGTTTCAAAAAGTGATGCGCCCTGCTGTAGTGGCCGATATTCCTTTTCCGGAAAAAACCATCAGCAATGCCATTGAAGATAAAATGAGCAAATCGGGTTATAAAGGAAAATCAGTGAAAAGTTTTACAATGTACCCTGGTGTACACCTTAACGAACTGGGCAGCGGCAACTACGACCTGTACTTTATGGTAGACAGGGTAAGCCGCAAAGATAAGGGCAACTCTACCGTTACACTGATGCTGAGCAAGGGTTTTGATGCTTTTGTAAGCGACTCTTCGGATGCCACTGTGGTTGAAAGTGCCAAAACCTACCTGAATAACCTGCGGGATATGGTGGCCGCTTACGACCTTGAAATGCAGATTAGCGAACAAGACGATGTAATAAAAAAAACAGATAAAAAATACAATAACCTGGTGGATGATGGCACTGACCTGCAGAAGAAAAAACGCAAAATTGAAGAGCAGATAGTGGAAAATACGGCTGCCCAGGCTGCACAAAAAACTGAAACCGAAAAGCAGCGCCAGGTACTGGAGACGCTTAAAGCCAAGAGGAAAATATAGTTAAAAGTGGAATTTTAATGATTAAAGTGCAGGTGTTTACTGCACTTTTTTTGTTGCAGTACTTTCTTGCTGCTAATTTCGGGTCTACTTGTATTAACCTTCCTAAATCACTCCGTGCAACATTTTGCCTCAAAACTTGTCTTTATGTAACAACACAATTACATGCGGTTATTATCACTCCGGGTTTTCATTAAATCAATATCAGTATTGATTTTTCTTGCTGTTTTTAGCGGTTTGCAGGCACAGGAACTCCGGGTGGAGGTGTTGGTAACCGGACCGGACCGGAAAGCCCTGCGGCAGGCGCAGGTAGGGCTGGGCAAAATTATGATAATGGCAGACAGTATGGGCATGTGCCGCCAATCAATAACAGCGGGACAGTACGGATTGCTGGTAACCGCTTTTGGCTTTGATACCCTGCGCATACAGTTAGTACTTACCAGCGATACCACCCTGCACTTTACCCTGCAACCCACAAGCAAGCAAATGAATGAAGTAGTGGTGCGTTCCAGCCGCAATGTAACCGAGAACCAGATGGGCCGCCAAACCATCAGCGCCAGCCAACTGCGCAAGCTGCCGGTATTGCTGGGCGAAATTGACCCGCTTAAAACCATTACCCTGCTGCCGGGTATTAAAAGCGGCGGCGAGGCAAGTGCCGGTATTTATGTGCGGGGCGGCGGGCCCGACCAAAACCTTGTGCTGATGGATGGAGTAACGGTGTACAACCCCAACCACCTGCTGGGCTTTTTCAGCATTTTCAACGGGGAGGCCATTAAAGATGTGGAAGTGTTTAAGGGCGGCATGCCTGCCGAGTATGGCGGCCGCCTCAGCAGCGTCATTGCCATCAACACCCGGGAGGGCGATAAACAGGCCACTAAAATGTCTGGCGGTGTGGGGCTTATTTCTTCCCGGCTGTCGGTAGAAACACCCATTGTAAAAAATAAATCTTCCTTTATCATCAGCGCCCGCCGTACTTATATTGACCAGGTGGCCCGGCTGGTAGCTAAAGACAGGGTGGGCAACAATGGCTATTTTTTTTATGATGTAAATGCCAAGGCCGATTATATCCTTAATACCAATAACAAATTGAACCTGGTATTTTATGCCGGGCGGGACAATTTTACGTTTTCCAACAATACCAATGGCCGCAGCCGCACTTTTAATACCAACTGGGGCAATACCCTCGGCGGACTCAACTGGCAGCAGCAACTGGGCAGCCGCCTGCAACAAACTACGGGCATAGTGTATAATAATTTTGGGCTGGATAGCCGCTTTGGCTTCAGTACGCTCAGTTTTCTGTTTGCCTCCGGCCTGCGAGACTACCAGTTAAAAACCGACTGGCAATACCAGCACAGCGAAAAACTGCAATTGCGCTGGGGCGCTCAATACATCTGGCACCGTTTCCGGCCCGGGGCGGGTGGTGTAACAGCCGGGGTGCAGGAGTTTAAAAGCCAGATTAAAGACCAGTATGCCCACGAAGCATCCGCCTATGCCAGTGCCGACTGGAAACCCACTGAAAAACTGGGTATTACTGCAGGCCTGCGCTACAGCTATTTTAACCAGGTAGGCCCCACGGAAAAAGTGCTGTATGGTGCTGATGGTGTACCCACTGGCCAGCGCATAACTTACAGCAAGGGCCAAAGCATTGCGCAATACCATTACCCTGAGCCCAGGCTGAACCTGATGTACCGGCTTAGCGAGCAGGCCAGCATTAAAATGGCCTATACAAAAACCATACAATACCTGCAACTGGCTACCACCAGCAGCGCTACTTTCCCCAGCGATTTGTGGTTGCCCGCAAGTGAGCTGATAAAGCCCGGCAAAGCACAGCAGGTATCCCTGGGGTATTTTAAAAACTTTGGCAATAATGTGTACGAGCTGAGTATAGAAACCTATTACAAAACGCTTACCAACCAACTGGAGTTCAGGCCCGGCGCACAGTTGCTGCTGAACCAAAACCTGGAGGGCGAAATGATTTTTGGCAGCGGTGTGGCTTATGGGGTGGAGCTGTTTGTACAAAAGAAAACAGGCCGCCTTACAGGTTGGCTGGGCTACACCCTCAGCCGCACAGAGCGTACTTTTGCCGGGCTGAACCAGGGCAAGGCATTTCCTTACCGGTACGATCGAACCCATGACCTTAGCCTGGTGGCCAACTATGCCCTCAATAAAAAATGGGAGTTCTCCGGCGTGTTTGTGTATGGCACCGGTAATGCGCTTACCCTGCCCACCGGCCGCTTTGCATATAACATAGGCTACAACCCCGGCAGTCAGCAGCCTTTATTTACAAATGTAAACCAATACACGGCTATTAATGATTACCGTATGCCTGCCTATCACCGGCTGGATGTATCGTTTACTTATACCAAACGGCCTGATAGTAAAAAGAAGTACAAAAGCAGTTGGAACTTCAGCATCTATAATTTGTACAACCGGTACAATCCGTTTTTTATTTATCTGGATGCCGATACCGACACACAAACGGTGAAAGGCAAACAGGTGTTTTTGTTTCCCATCATACCCAGTGTAACCTGGAATTTTAAATTGTAAGCAATGAAAAGAAAGAAATCTATACCAACAGGCATAACTGTAATGGCAGCGATACTTTTGCTGGCGTCATGCGAAAAGGATATTGATATTGAGCTAAAACCATCCAACCCACAGTTGATTGTGGAGGCATACATCAACAACCTGTTGCCCGAATACAATTATGTGGTGCTGAGCCGCAGCCAGGATTTTTTTGCACCCAATTTCGAATCGCTGCCGGTGCAGGGTGCCACGGTAACCATTACTGAAGGAGCCCTGCAGCCGGGTGGCACCATTGCCTGGAATGCGGCAAGCAAAACCATCATGAGCGAAGCCAATGTACCCGGCGTGCCGGCCAATTTCCGCAATGGGGTGTATTTCGATCCCCGCCTCGTTACCAGCCCCGGCCAGAGCCTCCGCGGCCAGCCAGGTAAACATTATTTGCTGGAGATAGAGGCTGGTGGCAAGCAATACAGTGCTATCACCCATTTGTTGCCGCCCTTGCCGGTTGATAGTGTTACCTCCGGTTTTCCTTTTACGGATGATGATGGGTTGGCCAAACTGCGCATTACCAACCATTATAAAGACCCCGATACGCTGGGTAACCGCCAAATGTATTACTGGCGCTTCAGAGACAACCGCAGCAATTTTGGCTGGGGCGGTCTCAACCGCAGCCGTGCCCCTGGCCGGGATGATTTGGTAAATGGCGAATACATCCGGCTCACCCACCCGCAGGGTTTTGCCACAGGAGATACAGTTAACTATTTTATGGCCAGCGTAACCGTTGACATATGGAATTTTTGGGATAGCTTTAACAAAGTGCGGGACAATGATGGCCCCTTTTCCACCCCCGTAAGCCTGGGCAACACCATCAGGGGTACCGATGTGCTGGGCTGCTTTAGCGGGCTGAGCCTCAGCAGTAAAACGGTGGTGGTTCGGTAGGTATGAAGAATGCAGCCCATTGGCCATTGGTTATTGGCCGCCAGGCTGCCCGCCGGTTTACCCCCGCCAGGGATGGTATCCCGTTGCCCGGTAGGCAGGGCTGGTCTTCATCTGTCAACTTTTTCCACTTCGGCCTATGGCCAACCGTCAACGTCTTCCGCCAAATACAACTATCTTTGCACCGTTTTTAAGAAAATGCCGCCCCGGCGGCCTCATGTAATAGTAAAATATGGATGTAAATTTTAACCCGGATAAGCAACATACACTCGCCGCAGCAGTAAGTATTTCAGGCACGGGCCTGCATACCGGCATTAATGTGGATATGACCCTGAAGCCAGCAAACCCGGGTTTTGGGTTTCAGTTTCAGCGGATTGATTTACCCGGACAGCCTATTATAAAAGCAGATTGCGACCTGGTTACTGATACTTCCCGTGGTACAACCCTTGAGTTGGGTAATGTAAAAATAAGTACTGTAGAGCATATCCTGGCTGCATTGGTAGGTATGGGGGTAGACAATTGCCTGATTGAGGTAAATGGCCCTGAAATACCAATTATTGACGGCAGCAGTGAGCCTTTTGTAGAAATTATTGAAGAAACGGGCGTTGCCGAACAGGATGCCGCTAAAGCCTGGTACACTATTGATACCAATATTTCGCATTACGATGATGTTAAGCGGGTGGAAATGACTGCCTTGCCAAGCACCGAGTACAAAATAACTACGCTGATTGATTTCAACA
The DNA here is from genome assembly GCA_031376295.1 of Chitinophagales bacterium. Lineage (GTDB taxonomy): Bacteria > Bacteroidota > Bacteroidia > Chitinophagales > Chitinophagaceae > Ferruginibacter. The sequence goes on along the minus strand of JANMDL010000902.1, from coordinate 2,135 downwards.
GCCCCGTGCTGGGTACACAGCATGCCGGGCTTAAAAGCATGCGTGAATTTAAGACTGAAATAGCCCCCTGCCGCACTTTTTGCTTTTTACATGAGCTGGAAATGCTTTTAGACAATAACCTGGTAAAGGGTGGAGACATTAACAATGCCATTGTAGTGGTGGACAAGCCGGTAACCAATGAAGAAATGGCCCGGCTGGCTAAGGCTTTTAAAAGAGATAAGATTGAGGTTAAAAGTGAGGGCTACCTTAATAACCTGGAACTGCGCTTCCCCAATGAACCGGCAAGGCACAAGCTGCTGGATGTAATTGGCGACCTGGCCCTGATAGGCTACCCCATCAAGGGGCATATTATTGCCAACAGACCTGGCCACAGCTCTAACGTAGAGTTTGCTAAAAAGATAAAACAGTACATTAAAAAGAACAAACATACCAAGGACATACCCATTTACGACCCCAACCAGCCACCAGTGTACACCCTGCAGCAGATTGAAAAAACCCTGCCGCACCGCTACCCTTTTTTACTGGTTGATAAAATAATTGAGTTGAGTGATACGCATATTGTCGGGATAAAAAATGTAACTTTTAACGAACATTTTTTCCTGGGTCATTTTCCCGGCAATCCGGTAATGCCCGGCGTGCTGCAGGTAGAATCGCTGGCACAAACGGGTGGCCTCCTTTGCATAAATGCCATGCCCGAAGGGGAATACGATACCTATTTTTTGAAGATAGACAACTGTAAATTTAAGCAGAAAGTAGTGCCGGGCGATACCATGATACTGAAGATGGAACTGACCGAACCCATCCGCAGGGGTATTTGTATAATGCGGGGCAGCGTGTACGTGGGCAACAAGCTCTGTACCGAAGCTGATTTAACCGCCCAATTGGTAAAACGCAATTAAACCATTGTTTTTGTTATCTTAGCAAACAAGTGATTATGTTAGTGAAATTAAATCAACATTCCGTAGCAAGGTTAAAACTGGCAGCTTATTTGCCCAAGCGGTGGCATGTTGAAGAAATTAGCACATTAGCACATTTGCAAATCAGCACATTATAATATGATTCATCCGCATACATACATACACCCCAATGCCAAGCTGGCTACCAATGTAAAAATTGATCCCTTCAGCGTTATACACCAGAATGTTGAAATTGGCGAAGGCACCTGGATTGGCAGTAACGTAACCATTATGGAAGGGAGCCGTGTGGGCAAAAACTGCCGCATCTTTCCGGGAGCTGTTATTGGCGCTGTACCACAGGATCTCAAATACGAAGGAGAACAAACCACTGTAGATATTGGCGACAATACCACGATACGTGAATTTGTGACCGTAAACCGTGGCAGTAAAGACAGGTGGACTACAAAAGTTGGCAGCAATTGCCTGATAATGGCCTACAGCCATATTGCCCACGACTGCATCGTAGGCAACCACTGCATCATGAGTAACAATACGCAAATGGCCGGGCACGTGGTAATGGGCGATTACTCTATACTGGCGGGCATGTGCGCCGTTCACCAGTTTGTACAAATAGGCCAGCACGCTTTTGTAAGCGGCGGTTCTTTGGTAAGTAAAGATGTGCCGCCTTATATCAAAGCAGGCCGTACACCACTCAGTTATGCCGGTGTAAACTCGGTGGGCCTCAAGCGCCGTGGTTTTTCGTTAGACAGAATTAACCATATCCTGGACATTTACCGCTTTATCTACAACAAGGGCCTCAATACCACACAGGCATTAAATTATATTGAAGAAGAATTGCAGGCAACAGATGAAAGAGATGAGATTGTAACATTTATACGTGACAGTGGCCGTGGCATCATCAAACGCTTTACCAAAGGCAGTACGGATGAGGATTAGTTTTTAAGTTCAAAGTTGAAGAAGTTTAATGTTCTGTCCAGTGTTGTCACATTCAACATTCATACTTCGTAATTCACAAGTTTTAAAGTTCAAAATTTGCTGGCTCAAAGTTTCCCATCATCACATCAGCATATCAGCACTTTATCTATGCAGTTAACGGCAACTAATATCGGTAAGCGTTACAACCGGGAGTGGATATTCCGCGGCTTCAGCTACAGTTTTACAGATGGCAATGCTTATGCTGTTACGGGTCCGAATGGCTCAGGCAAGTCAACCCTGCTG
>JANMDL010000900.1:0-23809 GCA_031376295.1 Chitinophagales bacterium | reverse complement strand
CAGTGCCATTTTGGGATGGATACCATGAACTGGCAGCGGCTTGGGGCACATTGCACCGGGGTTGACCTTAGTGACGCTGCCATTGCGCTGGCCAGGGCAACGGCAGCAGAACTGTCGCTCGATACACAATTCATCAATTGTAATGTGTACGACCTCAAGGAGTATTGCAGCGAAAAGTTCGACATAGTATTTACCTCTTATGGTACCATTGGCTGGTTGCCCGACCTGGATAAATGGGCAGATATAGTATCACATTTTTTAAAACCCGGCGGTATTTTTTACATTGCAGACTTTCACCCGGTACTTTGGATGATGGATGAGCAGTTTGAATACATCAAATACCCATACTTTAATGCAGCAGTTATTGCGGAAGAGAATTCCGGTACTTATACCGACAGGGATGCGCCCATTAAAACAGAAGAATACAGTTGGAACCACCCGATGAGTGATATTTTCACCGCACTGATTAACCATGGTTTGGAAATACAATTTCTGCATGAGTTTGCCTATTCGCCTTATAAATGTTTTAACAAACTGGAACAGGGCGAAGACGGTATGTGGCGCATAACAGGAATGGGTGAAAAAATGCCCATGATGTACAGTATTAAGGCGGCAAAAAAATAATGCTGCAGCATATTGTTTATTTAGTGCATAGATGAGTTAATACTCAGGGATTTTACGCCCCCGCCTGGTTTTTAACCAACGGGGTAATTCTGTCTGGGAATTCGAAATAGAACCAATTTTTTCAACCCGCATACTTTACGTTACTTTGCACCAAATTTATATATGGAACTCAGGTATAAGCGCATTTTACTGAAACTTTCCGGCGAAGCATTAATGGGCAAAAGCGTTGATGCGTATGAGCCACTGGATACAAAAATAATTGCGCAGTATGCTGCAGATGTGAAGCAGATAGTGGAAGCAGGTGCAGAAGTGGCCATTGTAATTGGCGGCGGTAATATTTACCGTGGCATGAATGAAGCAGAAACTGGTATTGAAAGGGCACATGGAGATTATATGGGTATGCTGGCAACCGTTATCAACGGCATGGCCCTGCAGGCCGGCCTTGAAAAAGCAGGCGTGTACACAAGATTGCAAAGCGCTATAAAAATGGAACAGATAGCAGAGCCGTATATACGCAGACGGGCCATGCGGCACCTGGAAAAACGCAGGGTGGTTATTTTTGGCGCAGGTACAGGCAATCCATATTTTACAACAGATACTGCAGGCTCATTAAGAGCGATAGAAATAAAGGCTGAAGTAATTTTAAAAGGTACCAGGGTGGATGGTATTTATACAGCCGACCCCGAAAAAGACCCCACGGCTACCAAATACGAAACCCTTACCTTCGATGAAGTTTATTCGAAAGGTTTAAATGTAATGGACATGACGGCTTTTACGCTGTGCATGGAAAATAAACTTCCCATCATTGTTTTTGATATGAACAAACCCGGCAACCTGCTTAAAGTGGTACAGGGTGAGCAGGTGGGTACGATGGTAAGCTGATAACAGGAATAATCAGCGGTGATTCAGGTGGTGGTTTTCTTAATTGCAGCAAGATATATTTTCCTGATGCTATTTTCCTCCTCCCGTTTACAGATGGCTTCAATTGCAGGAAGTAAATCCTTGTTTCGTTTGCTTTTTAATTTTATTATTTCCCCTAAAGCATAAGCGGCAGACCATCTCACCACTGTTCCCGGGTATTCTGTATTGGTGAGCAGATTTTTTATTGCATCATCTAATTTGCCGGGAAAAAGATGTGCAATATTACCTATCACCCTTGCTGATTCCCATTTTACCCTCGGTGCCTTTTCTGTAAGCGTTTCAGCAACAAATGCAAGACATGCGGAAGTAGCAATTGCGGGTTTGCTTTTGGTTGCAAATTCAATAGCTTCTATGCAAGTAGCTTTTTCCGGGTCTTTGGAGGCTTTCGCAATTTTTACCAGGTCTTTAATGCTGATTTTATTTGCAAGAAGCAATTGGGCAATTGTTTCAACTTTTGCCTTCGCTTTCACCTGCCTATCACTCAGAATATTTTCTATTTGCATAATACTTTGACCGTGTTAGTAAACTTTTCCTGGTTGGAAAAAAGCTGATCGGGGACACGGCTTATCCTTTACTTTATCACTTCTTCCAGCTTAGCCAACAGTGCAGCCCCATTTAAGCCTGTCGCAATTACCTTACCCTGCGGGTCAACCAGCACATTGTAGGGAATGCCTTCAATGCCATATAGTGGTACGGCAGCACTTTTCCAGTATTTAAGGTCGCTGATGTGCAGCCAGGCAAGGCCGTCATCCTTTATGGCCTGCAGCCATGGTGTTTTTTCCTTGTCAAGCGATACGCCCAGCACCGTAAAATTTTTATCTTTAAATTGATTGTAAGCCTTTACAACATTGGGATTTTCGGCCCGGCAGGGTCCGCACCAGCTTGCCCAGAAATCAACCAGCACATATTTGCCCTTCAGCGAACTTAGTGAAAAAGGCTTGTCTTCTGTATCGGGCATGGTAAAATCCGGAGCCATGGTACCAGGTTGTATTTTGCTTGTCTGTACTTTTGTTTTTTGTTGATTTCTTACTTCAGCGAATTGTGTTACGATGGTTGCTATGGCATCATGCTTCGGAAACCGCTTGCTTAATCCCATTACCTGCTTCTCAATATCTGCAGGATCAAAGCCACGGGTATTGCTTAGGGCAAGCAATGCCATTACCGGGTTAGTAGTGGTGTCAATAAATTTAAGAATGTAAGCTTTGTGGCTTGCGGAGGCTGCCTGCATGTCACTATTACAAACGGCGATAAGACTATCGGATCCTCCTTTTACAGCACTTAATTCCTTCAACCTGTTGCTGGCTGCCATATATTTTGCGCCAATTGAATCAAGGGTAACGATATAATTCTTCATGGTGGTATTTGCCGGGCTGCTGAAACCGGTGTTTTTAATGCCCATATCTGTCAGGTCGGCAATAAATGTGATGGCAGGTTTATCGTTGATAAATATAAAACCTTTATTGCCCTCTTTCAGCCTGATGCGGTAAAGCCCCTGCTGCTCTGCAATACCAGATAATACAAATTTACCACCCTTCAGATCCGCCGTATCAATTACCTGCGGATTTTTCTGGCTGAAGAATAATTCTTCCAGGTAAACCTGCTGGTCGGGAGCGTTTTTAATTTCGCCCGTTACTGTAAACTTATTTTTGTCTTCCTGGTTACTGCAGGCAGATAAGAGTGTAATACTCAGCAGAAAAGCGATTATTGTTTTCATGAAAGTCATAGTCAATTATTTTAATTTGGTCAGCAGCAAATCGTTTACCGCTTTAATATCTGCCTTGCCCTTACTCAGCTTTTTTACTTCACCCGTAAACAAACCTATCAGGCCCTTTTTACCTTTTTTATATTCCAGCACTTTGTCGGGCATATTGGCCAGTACTTCATCCACCCATTGCTCAGTCATATTGCTGTCGCTGCTTATCACCAGGTTCAGCTCATTAGCAATATCTGATGGTACAGCAGCCGGGCGGCTAAGCATAGCATTAAATATGCGGGATGCAGCCGTACTGAAATTAACTTTTCCATCATCCACCAGTTGTATCAGTTGCGCTATACCCTTGGGCCCAGGTGGAAAATCTTTTATATCAGCATTGTTCTCATTTAGCCAGGATTTAACCGGCCCCTGTAACCAGTTGGCCGCAGCCTTACTGTTATTGGTATGCTGCATTACAGCCTCAAAAAAATCAGCTATATCCCTGTCGCTGCAAATAAACGCAGCATCATAAGCACTAAGCTGCAATTCACTGATGTATTTATTTTCCAAATCACGGGGCAAAATGCCCATTGCTGATTTTATATTATCCAGCAACTCATTGGTAATAAAGAAGGGCGCAAGGTCTGGCTCGGGGAAGTAGCGGTAATCATCAGCCGCTTCTTTACTGCGCATTGAATAGCTGGTACCCTTATCTGCATCAAAGCCCCTTGTTTCCTGCACAATGGTGCCGCCGCTTTCTGTTATATCAATCAGCCTTTGTATTTCATTTTCTATCGCTCTTTTTACATTGCGTATGCTGTTGATGTTCTTTACTTCCACCCTTGTGCCAAGTGCTGTTTCGCCCTTCAGCCTGATGGAGATATTGGCATCACAGCGCATGCTGCCTTCTTCCATATTGCCATCGCATACACCCAGCCAGCGCACCAGCTTGCGCAATTCAGTCAGATAGGCATAAGCTTCTTCACCACTGTGCAGGTCGGGCTCACTCACAATTTCTAAAAGTGCCACGCCGGCACGGTTCAAATCCACACAGGTGTAATTGTCATCCAGGTCGTGTATGCTTTTGCCAGCATCTTCTTCCATATGTATCCTGTTGAGCTGGATGTTGCGCTGTATGCCATTGACAGTAATGGGTACAACCCCGTTTTTACAAATGGGCGTGGTATGCTGCGAAACCTGGTAGCCCTTGGGCAGATCAGGATAAAAATAATTTTTTCGGGCAAAATAATTGTATTGCTCAATGGAACAACCGAGCGCCAGGCCAAGTTTTATGGCATACTCAATCACCTGCCTGTTCATTTTGGGCAATGTGCCGGGATGCGCCAGCGTAACCGGGCTGATATGTGTGTTGGGAGCGCCCCCGTAAGCGGCACTATCACCACAAAAAAGTTTGCTTTTGGTCAGCAACTGTGTATGTACTTCCAGGCCGATAACCGCCTCGTATTTATTAACTGGCATATTTGGCAAAAATACAGGATAAAAAGCAAGTGGCGTATCGGCACAGGGGAGATTACAAAAAAGGCCATAAAACAGGTTTTGCCACACCACTTATAAATATAGTTACTGTAATTAAACACAATACGCAGCAGCTTTTTTATATTTATCCCTTCAATTATCAGGTATGAAAATTTTTTTACTGGCTTTTATAACGCTTTGCCTTGCCGCAGAAACCGGTTATGCTCAAAATAACCTGCCCTTGCCCACCAATATAAAAAAAGCATACACCAGCGGCACACGCAGTAATACAGGGCAACCGGGTAAAAAATACTGGCAAAATGCAGGCGTGTATGATATTGATATCAACTTTAACCCGGCAACAAGGCTGGTAATTGGTAGTGAAACAATTGTGTATACCAACAACAGCCCTGATACACTCGGCAGGATAGTTTTCAGGCTATACCCCAACCTGTATAAAAAAGGAGCACAGCGCCTGATGAAGGTTGACCCTGCTGACCTGACAGATGGCATGAAAGTGGAGAAAATAGTATTGGATAATGAAACGCTGGGTGAGGAGCGGCTGCGGGTGGATGGTACTGTAATGACGGTGAGGAACACACAGGTGCTGCCGGGTAAATCAGTTAAGTTTACGGTTACGTTCAGCTACCAGCTCAACAAGGGCTCGCATATACGCACGGGCGAAGTAGAAGACGGGGCATATTTTGTAGCCTACTTTTTCCCCAGGATAGCAGTATATGATGATACAGATGGCTGGAACACAAATCCCTACCTTGGTACACAGGAGTTTTACAACGATTTCTGCAATTTTAAACTGGCGGTTACCGTACCCCTGAATTATATGGTATGGGCCACCGGCGATTTAAAAAACTGCAGCGAAGTATTTACGGAAAAATACTGCAGCCGCATCAAAGCAGCCGAAACGGGCGATGCCATTGTAAATATTATTGACAGTGCCGATTTAAAAGCAGGCAATATTACTGCGGCCAAAGCAAGCAATACCTGGCGCTACCAGGCAGATAATGTGACCGATATGGCTATTGGCATAAGCAATCATTATGTTTGGCAGAGTACCAGCTTAGTGGTGGATAAAAAAACCGGCAGGCGTACAAGGGTGGATGCTGTGTTTAACCCGGCTCACAAAGACTATTACTGGGTAGTGGGAGATGCCCGTAAAACAGTGGAGGGAATGAGTTATTATTTTCCAAAATGGCCCTATCCCTACAATCACGAAACTGTTTTTGACGGCTTAGACCAAATGGAATACCCCATGATGGTGAATGATAACCCCGTAGAAGACAGAACGGAAAGTATTACGCTAACGGATCATGAAATATTTCATACCATGTTCCCCTTTTATATGGGAACTAATGAAACAAAATATGGCTGGATGGATGAAGGCTGGGCCACGATTGGTGAATGGCTAATCAGCAGTTATATCGACAGTGCCATTAAAGATGATTATGGCATGGCAGCGGTAAATGCCGCAGCAGGCAGTGAGGTTGACCTGCCCATTACCACACTTACTACACAGCAATACGGCACATCTATGTTTATCAACTCTTATCCTAAGCCTGCGCTGGGTTACCTGTATGCAAAAGATATACTGGGTGATGACTTATTTTTTAAAGGGCTGCATTATTATATTACACAATGGAACGGCAAGCATCCCCTGCCGCTTGATTTTTTTAATTGCATGAACACAGGCAGCGGCAAAAACTTAAACTGGTTCTGGAAACGCTGGTTTTATGATGGCGGCATTCCCGACCTGGCGATCACCGGCGTAAAGGGTAAACAGATAACGATTACCTCCGTCGGTGAAAAACCTGTGCCGGTGGATATTACCGTGCTGTTTAAAGATGGGACAGAGCAGAAAATACACCACAGCCCTGCTGTATGGGAAAAGGGTAATAAAACAATAACGGTAGATTTTAATGCTGCTAAAAAAGTACAGCGCATTATGCTGGGCAGCTTGTATGTGGCAGATGCTGATGCAACAAACAATGTATACGAAGCAAAATAAATACACATGTTTACAGCCCGGAAAATAAACGAGCAGGAATTTGAAAAAATAGTGCTGAAGGATGAAAGCAATGGTACTGCCGTGGAAATTATCCCGGCCTGCGGAGCCATGCTGCATGCTTTTACAGTCAATAATAATGGCAAGCCGGTTAATGTAATAGATGGCTATGAGGATGCCGCAGACTTTAAAGCCAATGTAACCGCCAAAGGATTCAAAAGCAGCAAACTATCGCCATTTGTGTGCAGGATGAAGAATGGCAAATATCATTTTGGAGAGAAAGATTACACCATAGAAAAATTTTACCTGGGTGAACATGCCATACACGGGCTGCTTTATGATGCTGTATATGAAGTAACAGCAACAGAAGCTGATGAGAAAAAAGCGGCTGTTACACTTTTGCACCAGTATCGTGGTGAAGATGCGGGTTTTCCTTTTCACTATGACTGTATAGTAACATATACTTTGCAGGCAGCAAGTAAACTTACTGTTAATACGGAAGTAATCAACAAGAGCGGAGGCTTAATGCCCGTGCAGGATGGCTGGCACCCCTATTTAACTTTTGGTGGCAGCATCAACGATTTGCAAATGGAGTTTCAGAGTAAAGAGATAGTGGAGTTTGACGAAGGGCTTATACCAACGGGTAAACTAATTCATTATGAAGATTTTGGCTCCTTAACACAACTGGGCGACAAATTTTTTGACCATTGCTTTACGCTCAACTTTGCTGAGTGTCAGCCGCTTTGTGTACTACGGGATGTACAGCAAAAAATACAGATAGAGATACACCCGGATAAATCATACTCCTACCTGCAGATTTACACGCCACCACACCGCAAAAGCATTGCGATAGAAAACCTGAGCGGCGCCCCCGATGGCTTTAACAATGGCATGGGGTTAAGGGTGCTGGAAGCGGATGAAAAAGCCATATTTGAAACGGCGTATAAAATTACCTTGTTGTAAGCGGTATTAATGCCTTTTAAGAAATGTAAAAAACCGGTAAAAAAAACCGGCACCGTTTCAGCATGCACTTGTCATGTAAAACAGCACCGGTACATTAACCACCAACAAACATAGTATTAGAAAGCACGGTATAAAAGCGGACGCTTTTATCAGGGCAGCAAAACCTGGTTCACCACCTGTATTACACCATTGGTAGCCAGTATATTTGCCGGTCTGATAGTAGCAAACGAAGTATTTCCGTTGCCCTTAACATATCCTCCATTGAGTCCTAAAATGGTAACAAGATTGTTATTGGGCGCAGCAGCCAAAGTTCCAACAGGTTGAAAAATACCCAGGTCCCAGGCAAAATAACGGCTGCCAGTAACATGGTACTTGAGAATGTTGGCCAGTGCTGCAACTTGAGCAGGATCTGTAATGCCATTGATATTGGCCGCAGTATTAAACGGAGCAGGCAATCTGGCAAAAGCTGCATCTGTAGGGGCAAATACGGTAAAATCGCCGCTTCCGGTAAATACCCCAGCCAGGTTTGTTTTTACCAGCGCAGCTACCAGTGCCGAAAATGCCGGGTTACCAATGGCAATCTGGGCAATGTTCTGAGCAGGGGGAATCAGCACATCATCAATTACATGAATCACCCCATTGCTGGCATCCACATCCGCAAACAATACAAGCGAATTGCCATTTACCACCAGTAATCTGAAATTATTGGAGAAATAAATGGTGTTGTCGTTGGTAGTACCAGCAGGCTTTAAGGTAACAGCACTGCTTCGGCCACGGGCTACCTGGTTTTTCTTAACTTCTGTTCCAAGCACGTGGTACAGCAAAATGGATTTTAAAGCGGCAATCTGGCCGGCATCTGTAATGCTGCTGATATTAGCGGCATTGTTAAATGGGGCTGGCAGTTTGGCAAAAGCACCATCGGTGGGAGCAAATACTGTGGCGTTCAATTCGGCAGAAGACAATACACCTGCAAGGCCGGTTTTTATCACAGCGGCAACCAGCGATTTAAAAATGGGAATACCGGAAGCAATCTGTACAATGTTCCTGTTGTGGGTACGAAGGGTGCCATTACTGCCATTCAGGAGTTGTTTGATTTCAGCCTCCCCTTCATTGGCTGCATTGGTTTTGTCGGTAACGGCCTGGCGGGCCTCTGCCCTCAGGGTCATTTCTTCGTCAGCCTTGTTGGTGTTGTCCATCGAAGGCTCTTTTTTACAAGCAGTAAAAAGCACCGAGAAGCAAAAAAGCAGTGCAGTACTGCGCAATAAGATTTGTTTCATGATTAAAAATTTAATAGTAAAAATGTTTGTTATGTATATTTAACAATAAAAAAAAGGGTTGTTTGATTTAATGGAGTGAATGGCAATTTTGACGGAGTGAATTGGAAGAAATTAACGTTGAACCGGAATGTATTGACAGGTTTATTATCTTAGTCGCATGAAAAGACTTTCCGCAGAGGTAGCTCAATGTTTTAAGGAAGAGTTTGGCCGGGAGCCAAGGCTGTTTTTTTCGCCCGGGCGCATCAACCTTATTGGTGAGCATGTTGATTACAACGATGGCTTTGCCATGCCGGCGGCAATTGACAAGGGTATGTATTATGCTGTAGCAGCAAACGGTACCAGCATCATCAATTTTTTTTCCTTTGATTTTAAAGAGCCATACAGTGTGGCAGTAAATAGTATTGAAAAAAACCGTGGCTGGATTAATTATGTGCTGAGTGTGGTAAATGAGTTTGTGCTGGCCGGTCACCATGTTAATGGATTTGATTGTGTGCTGGGTGGCGATGTACCCCGCGGCAGCGGTATGTCTTCTTCTGCGGCAGTGGAGGGCGGGCTGGCTTTTGCCATCAATGATATTTTTAACTGCGGACTAAGCAGGGTACAACTGGCACAGCTTTGCCAGCGGGCCGAACACAATTTTCCAGGTGTTAAATGTGGTATTATGGATCAGTTTGCCAATATGCTGGGCAAAAGTGAGCAAGTAATTTTATTGGATTGCCGCAGCCTCGAATACCGATATTTTCCGTTACAGCTAAACGGGTATGCGATAATGTTACTCAATACTAAAGTGCATCATTCCTTAGCCAGCAGCCAGTACAACCTGCGGCGACTGCAATGTGAGGAGGGGTTGAAAATAACGGGCCGCACTTCGTTCAGGGATTTTAGTGGTGCTGATGAGCTGGAAGCATACCGTGGCAAAATGAGCGAAGATGTATTTAACCGCTGCCAGTTTGTAGTACAGGAAATAAGCCGTGCCCAACAAGCTGCTGTTTACCTGCAGCAAGGCAGGCTGGAAGATTTTGGCAAACTGATGTACGCAGCGCATGATGGCCTCAGCCGCCTGTACAATGTGAGTTGCCGGGAACTGGATTTTTTGGTGGAATTTGCTGCACATCACGATGGTGTAGCAGGTGCCCGAATGATGGGCGGGGGCTTTGGCGGCTGCACCATCAATATTGTAAAAGAAACAGCAGCCGATGATTTTATTGCAGCAGCCTCAGCCGCATACCGTAAGGAATTTCATTTAATACCGGAGGCATACAGGGTGGGTGTGAGTGATGGCACAAAGGAGATTTTTTTGTAGTACAGGTTTTCTTTAATTTGCTTTTTTCAGTTTATCTGCATACACATGCAACAAGTCCCATATTCTTCCGCTCTGGTTCCATGATTTTTTTTCATTCAAATCAGTATTGTGTATCAGGTAGCAGCCGGTTTTTGTTTTGGGATTGATAAACATGATTGAAAAAAGACCGGGGTCGCCACCGGTATGCCCAAAATTACCTGTGGAACTGATGCCCATTGTAATCCCCATATTGTATTCATCACTATATTCCCCTTCTGTTCTTTCTTTAAAATGTTCCGCTTTCAGTTGCCCGGTAAAATAGGTTGCATAACTATCCTTGCTTAGCAAAGTTCCGCTGCCCAGGTAGCCCTTTATCAGCTCAGTCATATATTTGCTCATATCAGCACTGGAGGTTATCATGCTGCCATCGGGGTAAGTAACGCAGGTATAAAAAGGATATGCCGTAGTTTTGTTGATGTACAGTTTTGTATGTTTGGAGGTATCAACTGCATGTAAGCCCCAGCCGGATGCGTTCATTTGCAGCGGCTTTAAAATGCATTCTTTGCTGAAGGCATCATATTTTTTCCCGGTAGCTTTTTCAATTACCAGCGCAGCCAGTGTGGCGCCGATATTGGAGTATTCAAATATTTCTCCCGGCTTGTTTTTTAAAAAGCCTGCTGTTTTATACCACACTGCATCTTTTTCAAGTATGTTTTTTAAGAAGGCTTCCATGGGAATGGCGGTAGCCGGAGCGCTGAATTTGCATTCGCCGATATCAATGGCAAGGTTATGGGCAAGATTTACCGTGTCGTTCAATATCCAGGCCCTGAACAAATACTCATCCGTATCAACAATGCCCGAAGTATGGGTAACAAGGTGCCTGATGGTAATGGGAACTTCCGGGTGCCAGGGATTAAACACCCTGAATGGCAGATACTTGTTTACAGAATCATCCAATTGCAACTTTCCCAGTTCCTGTGCTTTAAGCATGGCTATGCCCAAAAAGGTTTTGGAAATGGAGGCTATATTCTGGATGGTATTTTCTGTATATTTTTCTTTGGTGGCAACATTGGCATAGCCAAATCCATTTTGGTAAAGCACTCCTTTTTCATTTACAATAGCCACACCAAAGCCATTAAAATCTGCGGTATCGCTGATGCTGGTCAGGCTGTCTGTCAGTTCTTGTTGGATTTGTACAAACGTATCTTTATCTGCATTTTTTTTGTTTTCACAAGCAAGTAAAAAGCAATTCAGCAAAGCGAGCAGGAGAATTTTATTCATGTTGTATTTGTTCTGCGTAATTCCATGCAGGTAAATTGATACAGCAGGGTATGGAGGAGATTATTTGTTAAAAATAAAATCTGCCGCACCAGCTGTTGATCATCCTGTGTAACCGGCCAACGCTCATCGATCAACCCTCCTACACTTTCACATAAATCTTCTTCTTATCCATCATCCAGCAAATAAACCAGTACATGCCAATCATTAAAAGAGCATACATTAATGAACTATTACGTTCATCAGTAAAAACTGGTTTGCAGGCATGCTCATAAAACCAGCCAAAGGGAGAAAGAAATTTTGCCTTGCCTGTTACGGCATCTGTGCCATTGGGAATGCGTATGAGACCCAGCAGCCGGGGCAGCGCACCACTGAGTACAAAAATGAACAGCGGGTTTTTGCCAAACACATCAAAAAAACGGCTCCAGCCACCTTTCCAGTTTTTAAATTCAATAATATAAATGAGTACCGACAGCACCAACAGGGCCAGGCCGGTTGTGTAAATGGTATAACTGCTGGTCCATATTTTTTTGTTGAGTGGGAACACCATATCCCAGCAAAAACCGGCAAACACCAGCACGCAGCCAGCTACAAAAAGGCCGTTCACCATTTCATGCGTTTTGCCTTTGGTGAGTATGTAGTTACCTGCCAGGTAACCCAGTATCACCTGCACAACAGCGGCAAATACACTCATCAATCCTTCGGGGTCAAAGGCCCTGCCCTCGCCGTGGTAAACATGGCTGTCGCCAAGTATGGCAACATCCACTTTAGTGCCAAACCAGCCAGGTAAACTAAAAGGGTCGGCAGGGTTACCCGCAATACAAAGGAACCAGTAAGCAAGCAGGATAAATGCACCGGCAACAAAAGCGCCTTTCACTTTAAAATAATGCGCAATCACTGAGGCAAAAAAGTAACAGAGGGCGATGCGCTGCAGCACACCCAGTATGCGTATGTTCTGCCATTGCTTAAAAATCATTTTATCGCCATCCCATTTTACAAAGGGAAACCAGTTGAGCAACAACCCAATTGCAAAAATCAACAGGGTACGTTTAATCACTTTCTGCCAGAAAGCACCTTCGCCGGCAGCATCTAATTTGGGCATTACAAAAGCCATGGCATTGCCCACTGCAAATAAAAAGAAGGGAAATACCAGGTCGGTAGGGGTACAGCCATGCCAGTTTGCATGTTCCAAAGGCGGATAAATATGTGCCCAGCTTCCGGGGGTATTTACCAGTATCATCAGCGCCACAGTAGCACCACGAAAAACATCAAGGGAATAGAAACGTTGGTTCATGTATATGTATTTGCAGTGATGGTAATATGGCAAATTTTGCCAGCCGGATTGAAAGATAAGAAAATAAACAGTTGGCTTTACTGCTGCTGCAAATTATACAGGTTTTTACTGCAGGTTATTATTCATACTTTCACGCAGCATGGCCTGGTAAGAGGGTTGTAAATCTGCCATTATCTTTTGAGCTTCTTCATTGCCTTCTGCCGCCAGTTTTTTTATTTGGTTGTAAAAAGCCGTGCTTTGGCCGGTGAGGCTTTCACCAATGATGGCTTTGGCGTCCATCATGCGTTTTAATTGCGTTTTCAGTACTGTTTCCATTTCCTCCAGCATCGCAATATCTTCAGGTGTTTTTTGCGGCTTTTGCATGATAACTTCCAATTCTGCCATCATAGCCTTCATGGTTGCTGAAATTTTTGGCGCCTCATCAGCAGCAAACTGTCTTGCCTTATCTAATTGCTGCTTAAAATCAGCAGCAGCATCCCTTGCTTTGTCATCGTCGTACAACATAGTGCAAAGATAAAAATTACCACATTATTTTATATACAAATTTGCGTCCGTCGAGAATACCGGTCGCAGGTAAAAAATATCAAATCAGCACATTATCAAATCAGCACATCATTTAATCATCCCATCAACTCACTCAATTCCAGCCACCGCATTTCCTTTTCATCCAGCAGGGCAATAATTTCACTTACACGGGCAGCCGCTTTCTGCAGTTCATCATAGTTCATACCGGGCGTATTCATCTTTTCTTCCAGTTGCTTTTTTTCAACTTCAAGTGCAGGCATTTCTTTTTCCAACAATTCAAATTCATGTTTTTCTTTAAAGGAAGGTTTGCGCTTATCACTTACTGCCGGTTTGGGTGCAATAATTTCTGCTGGTTTTTTTTCAACAATGTTACGCCCCTCAGCGGCTTCTTTTGCAAGTGTTTCCCGGTATTGCGAATAGTTACCGGGAAAGTCCCTGATAACCCCGTCGCCCTCAAAAGCAAAAAGATGCTCTACCATCCTGTCCATAAAATACCGGTCGTGGCTTACAATCAAAATGCAGCCCGGGTAGTCTAATAAAAACTCTTCCAGGGTACGCAGGGTTTGCAGGTCAAGGTCGTTGGTAGGTTCATCCAGCACCAAAAAATTGGGATTGAGAAATAAGATGCTCAGCAGGTGCAGCCGCCGCTTTTCACCACCGCTCAGTTTGCTCAATGGGGTATACTGCTGCTCGGCCGTAAAGCCGAATTTTTCCATAAACATACTGGCAGAAATCTTTGTACCATCCGCCAGCGGAAAAAACTCTGCCATGCTCTTTACGTATTCAATGGCACGCTTATCTTCTTTGTACTGCAGCCCGTCCTGGCTAAAGTTGCCAAACACCACCGTATCACCATGGTTTACTTTACCACTGTCTGCTGGCTCAAGCCCCAGTGCAATTTTTAAAAAAGTGGATTTTCCCACCCCGTTTTTACCCACCACACCAATGCGTTCACCACGTTTAAAAGTATAGTCAAAGCCCTTCATTATGGGCAGCTTTCCATAGCTTTTATATACTTTTTTCAGTTCCAGCACTTTGCCACCCAGCCGGGTCATTTTTACCTGCAGGCTCACTTCAGCCTCATCCTTGCGCAGTTTTACCCTGTCCTCCACTTCTGTAAAAGCATCCTGCCGGCTTTTGCTTTTGGTGGTACGTGCTTTGGGTTGCTTGCGCATCCATTCCAGTTCTTTGCGGTAAATATTTTTATCCTTCTGCAGTTCGCTCTGCTGTACATCATGCCGCAGGCTTTTCTGCTCTAAAAAATAATCGTAGTCGCCCCGGTAAGTAAATATTTTCTCATCATCCAGTTCAGCTATTTCATTACACACAGCATCTAAAAAATAACGGTCGTGGGTTACCAGCAGCAGCGTACAGCGCTGGGCAGAAAGATAGTTTTCCAGCCACTCAATCATGCTTACATCCAGGTGGTTGGTAGGTTCATCCAATATCAGCAGGCAGCGGCCTTCATACAACTGGGTTTCCACCAATGCCTGTGCCAGCGCCACCCTTTTTTTCTGGCCACCGCTCAGGTTGCCCACTTTTTCTTTCAGGTGGTGCAGGTTCAGTTTGCCGAGTATCTGTTTCAGCTCACTTTCAAAAACCCAGGCATTCAATTCGTCTATCCGGGTAATCAGGTCGCCAAGTATGTGTTCATCCTCAAGTCCATCTTCAAGATATTGCTCATATTCCTTTACCACCTGTACCACGGGATTGTCTAACCGCAGCACATTGTCCCAAATACTCTTTTCACTATCAAAATCGCTTTCCTGCTGCAGCATCACTACTTTTATATCCTTGTGTACCCACACAGTGCCACTATCGGCAGTATCCAGCCCGGCAATAATTTTTAACAAGGTGCTTTTGCCGCTTCCATTGCGGGCCACAAAGGCAATTTTATCCCCTTCTTCCACATTAAGGGTAATATTATTAAAAAGACTGCGTATCCCGAATGACTTACTGATATTTTCTACTGAAGCATAATGCATAGCCGCAAAGGTAATTGCATGCAATTGAATTAAGAATTATGAATGAGGAATTAAGAATGTGCCAACCCGCAGTCTCTTAGCTGTTAACCGTCTTCTGTCAACTCATTTACAGAATTCGTTTAATCAGTGTAATTTGCATAACCAGTGATTGACTACTTAATAATGATGAATACGCATTGAAAAGCATATTTTTGTAAGGCAGTCTGATGCATACTGGTCATCTTTTCAGCCAATAGCCTCTTCGGGTTGTTGTATATGTATTTTTTTATATGGCAGATACATTTATTCATTCCACCGCTGTAATTGATTTGGGTGCCGCCATTGGGGAAGGCTCCAAAATCTGGCATTTTTGTCATATTATGCCTTCGGCGGTAATTGGCAGCAACTGCAATATTGGCCAGAATGTGTTTATTGATAACCATGTGCAGGTGGGTAACCGTGTAAAAATTCAGAACAATGTATCGGTGTACAACGGGGTTACGCTGGAAGATGATGTATTTGTAGGTCCCTCGGCGGTTTTCACCAATGTAATTAACCCACGCAGTTTTATTGAGCGCAAAACTGAGTTTAAACCCACTTTAGTGCAAAAGGGAGCCAGTATAGGGGCTAATGCCACCATTATCTGCGGGGTAACCATTGGGCGGTATGCGCTGGTGGGTGCGGGGGCGGTGGTAACGCATGATGTACCCTCCTATGCACTGGTAACAGGCGTTCCGGCCCGGCAAACGGGCTGGGTAAGTGAGGCGGGACTAGCCCTGAATTTTGTAAACGAAAGCGCCGTGTGTGCAGAAACGGGCCAGCAGTATATTTTACTGCAAAACCAGGTAAAAAAGATTATTGCAGAATAAAGCAAGTGATAATTAACCAAAAAAACATTGCCAGCACCGGGCCGTATTTTTCCAGTACGTTTTGCAGTAAGCTTTCAATAATATTTTTAAGTATTGATTTAATGAAATATTGTACAAAAAATAGTTTTAAACAACTTGATTAAGCAACCCATTGTTAGAAAATTTGCAAGAAAAGTAAACAACAGAAGGGGGATGATATGTATTAAGGTGTAAAAGACAAGGCAATACTGGAGTTGGGAGCCGGGCAATACGTATCAATGTGTTTTATGGCTTTGGATAATGGTGCTGCACCTGCTGATATTGAACTGCAGATGGATAAGGAAGTGCTGGATAAAAACAAATTCAGGTTTACACTTTATGATGGCACTAAATTGCCTTTTGCCGATGAATCATTCCGCCTTATCTGGTCGCATACAGTTTATGAACATCTCCGGTATCCTGAAACAACGGCAGCAGAAACATAAAGGGTACTAAAACCCGGCGGTATTGCGGTGCACCGGATTGATTTAAGAGATTATTTTGTACCTGACAATGAAAATCCAACTGTTTTTAATACCGATAATGACATTTACAACCAGCCAGGGCTGGCAGTAGTGGTTGATGTACGGGGGAATCAGGAATGCACACCCTTCTGCACAATACTCACACCCATTTTACTATATTTGCACCCTTTATGGCGCAGAAAAAATTAGTACGCTTTGCGGCAATTAAAACTTTTAGCAATGTGATGGAGTATCCGGAGGGTATGGCCGGGCAATGGAACAGTTATTTTAAAAACGATAACCCCATTGTACTGGAGCTGGCCTGTGGCCGGGGTGAGTATACTGTTGGGCTTTCGGCGCTTTTTCCTGAAAAGAATTTTATTGGGGTAGATCTAAAGGGCAACCGGATTTTTATTGGTGCAAGGCAGTGCCTTGAGCAGCAACAAAATAATGCGGCCTTTGTGCGTACCCAGATAGAAAAAATAGCCCAGTACTTTGCACCCGGCGAAGTGGAGGAGATATGGATTACTTTTCCTGATCCGCAGTTGCGCAAGTCCAAAGCAAAAAAAAGACTGACACATCCCAGGTTTTTGAGGCTGTACCAGCAGATACTGAAAGCCGGTGGGCTGATTCATCTTAAAACAGATTCGCCTGTATTGTATAAATTTACCCTTGCTGCTTGTGAACTATCCGGGCTTCCTGTTGTTCGGCAGACAGAGAATGTGTATGCAGATGAAAAGGTTGATCCTGTTTTGGCTATAAAAACACATTACGAGGCATTAGATATTGCACAAAGCAACAAAATCCACTACCTCTGTTTTACTTTACCCCATACATTAATCAACTCCGATGAGGAGTTGCTGCAAATAATACAACATGAAGAAACTGGTTGAAGGACAGGATTTTTATTATAGTGAACTGGGCTATGTAGTGCTTACGGCAAAGTTCCACATGGAAAAAGGAGTATGCTGCGGCAATGGCTGCAGGCATTGCCCATACAATTACAAAAATGTACCCGAGCCAAAACGCAGCGAATTATTATCTTTAAGGCAGGATGAAGAAACAGACTAAAAAACCTGCTGCGGAAGAAAAGCCAAAGGCAACAACAAAGGAATACAGTTTTTTTGCGGATGTGTATGATGTGGTGCGGCAGGTGCCAAAGGGTCGTGTAACTTCTTATGGTGCAATAGCTGCTTACCTGGGTACAAAACTAAGTGCCCGTATGGTGGGCTGGGCAATGAATGCGGCACATACTGCAACACCCAAAGTACCGGCACAGCGGGTGGTAAACCGTGCGGGGCTGCTCAGTGGCAAAAACCATTTTGGCACACCCACACTGATGGAAGAACTTTTAAAAAAAGACGGCGTAACAGTAAAGGATGATAAAGTGGTTGATTTTAACAAACGCTTCTGGGAACCCATTAAAGAATTACTA
Organism: Chitinophagales bacterium; assembly: GCA_031376295.1. Taxonomy (GTDB): domain Bacteria; phylum Bacteroidota; class Bacteroidia; order Chitinophagales; family Chitinophagaceae; genus Ferruginibacter. Next base: position 5,706 of record JANMDL010000900.1, on the reverse strand, counting down.
TAAAACAAACAGCATGATTAATATTAAAGACATTCCTGCAAAGGAAATCGTCCCCGGCTTTTTTGGAAAGTTTATACATGGTGAGCAAAGCACTCTTGCCTTTTGGGAAATAAAAAAGGGCCACACCCTGCCGCTGCACCACCATGTGCATGAACAGATAACCTACATTGTTTCCGGCGAGCTGGAAATGGTGATTGGGGATGAAAAGTATGTACTTACCAGTGGTACCACCAATGTTATTCCATCCAATGTACCGCACAGCGGTTTTGCATTAACTGATTGTGTGGTGATTGATACTTTTTGCCCGGTGAGGGAAGAGTACAAATAAAAAGGATAACCTTTTGAGTTACCCTTTTATTATCAGTTGTGCAATGATGTGTATTATTTCTTCTTTTTACAAGGTATAAACATAGTGAAACCAAGGCCCCAAACTACACCACTCCTGTCGTAAGTATATTTGCTGCTGGTGCTGGTGGTAGCTGGCCCAACTGTGGGGGTATTTGTATAAGTGGATGTTTGAGTATTCTTACTGAACCCATATCCGAGATCCATATTTAAAGCAATACTTTCAGTAAGAAAACGGTTCCAGCCAACCTTTACATCTCCTCTGAAATTAAAGGGCTTTTTTTCATAATTATATTTAAACTTACTCGTAATTGCACCAAGTGCGTTATAATACACATAATCCCGCTTTAGTGAAATATCAACATTAAAGCCGGCATTAAGCTGTCCATAAAAAACAGACTTGGGGTTTTTACCCGGGAAATAAAACCTGGCAAAAGGGCTCAAGCCGATGTTAGTGTTTTTGTATTTGCTATCACTTGTTTTTACACCAGCCGCATTAAAATCATCGTCACTGCTGTTGTATAAACTGATATACAATTCCGTACCCAACACAAAATTATCGCTTAAAAAAAATCCAACCCTGGGAGACAAGGTAATACCAAAACTATTAGTCTCATAACGGGAGGTAACAGCAGTAGGAGATTCGTACTTGGTTTTACCTTTATTAATGCTGATGTCGCCCAGGCTGGTTTCTACCAGCATGTTGCCTTTTTTAAGTTGTTGTGCATCTGCAGGAGTTACCGACAATAAGGCCAGGGCAAAAGCAGTGGTTGTTGTTAAAAAAATAGATTTTCTTTTCATAAAAAAAGTTTAATTACGTTAATTGGTTAATCACTCTGTGTGATAAGGATGTATTAGATGCTGTGGTATTTTTTCCAGCAGTTTTATACAATGTTTAATTACTGCAAAGATATCACGGTCTTTCTGCCCATGCAATACCATAATAGTGGTATTTTACAGTACAATAGAGTTGATGTTTACGTATTAATTACAATAAAGCGGAGTTTGGGGAATATTATAATTTTTCTGCTTCCTGGTCAGTTAAACCCAATTCGGAAATTATTATACTTTTTTGTGGTGCATATCCTGCAAAAATAAACAGCAGTACTGCAGCAAGGCCAATAAACGCCCAGTTGCCGGTAAGCAGGTAACCTGCAATGCAAAAAAGGCAGGGGCCTTCCGTCATGGCCCATTTTATGAGTGATGTGCTGGTGTATTCACTGATCTTTTTTTCTGTGGTTATTTCCTTGTCTTTTATAGCACTAACCCGCTTGCGGTATACACTCATACCTGCCCACACGCTACTGAATGAAAATACCAATGCCACCACCTGCAGTATAAAGCTTATATCTTCAGTTACATTGGTGATAACACCCTGCCTTCTGATGAAAATTGCAAGCCCTGCAAATAATACCTGCCCCATTAAAAGCGCCTTATAAACTGTTTGTAGTTTTTTCATCACGCATTTTTTAATGATAATAAGGGCTCACCATAAAATAAATTATCACTCCTGTAATGGCTACATAAAACCAGAGCGGCCAGATAATCCTGACCATTTTTTTGTGCTTTTCAAAATCGCCGGTAAGGGCGCGGTAGGCTGCAAATAAAATAAAAGGAAGTGCAATACCCGCCAGCGGAATATGTGTGCCGAGGATGATGAGGTAAATTGTACGCATGCTGCCTGCTGCTTCCCTTTCTGCATCGCTCAATCCTTTTATACTATCGGTATCACCATAAATGGCTTCGCCTGCAAATAAATGATGACAGATATAGGAAAGCAAAAACAAAACAGACAATACCATTGCAAACATCATCACTTGCTTGTGCTGCCGGTACATACCCTGCTTTACCAGCAACAAGCCTGCAAGCAAGGCAAGCGTTACGGTACCATTGATGATGGCGTTGGCCAGCGCAAAAATATGTTTGTCAAATGGCAGTTCAATTTTGCCGGCAAGGTTGTACCTGCCCAGCATGGTTACGGCTACCAATACAATCACCGAAAAAACCCCGATGAGCCATTTTGCCTTTTTGTCGTTTTTTTGTAAAGTTGGTTTCAGCATGGTATATGGTTTTAAAATTTCAATATTACTTACGTACGCAGTTCCCCTTGTTTCTTTTTTCGGCTTAGTATCGCCACACCAATTATCACAATACCGATGCCCACAAAAATTACTGGCAGTATGGGTATAAATTTTCTGAAGAAAGAAGGAGCCTTCTTATCTCTTTCCAGCAGGAGTAAAGGGATCGTTCTTGCCAATTGTGCCTGTTTTGCAGTATCAAAAGCATTGTACCATCCACGTATTACTCTGTTCTTATCCAGCAGAAAAAAGTTTTCAGTATGCACAAAAGCGGTATCTACTTCTGTGTCGGCCACATTGGCCTTCATTTCTTTTAAGGCAAACTCTTTCAGTGCCGCTTTATCACCTGTAACAAACCACCATGTATCGTGGTTAGCTTTATACTGTTCTGCAAATTTGCGTAACTGTGGTACGCTGTCGTGTACAGGATCTACAGTAACCGAAACAAACTGTACGATACTGTCATTTTTTACAAAAGACTCCTGCAGCTTCTTCATGTTGCGGGTAAGGCCGGGGCAAATGGAAGGGCAGCGGGTAAAAAAGAAATTCATTACGATTATTTTTCCCTTTAAATCATCCAGCGTAACCTGCTTACCCAACTGGTTGGTAAAAGTCATGTTCTTTACCTTATGCCAAATGGTATCGGTGGTTGTTCTGCCATTTTTTTCGGTAACGGCCACACTGTCAAAAAAATACCGGCCGGGCATTTGTACTGCGCCTTTGCTGAAATACTTTACCAGGTAATAGCCTGTAAAAGGCATCAGCATGGCAATTAATATTGCTAAAATCGCTTTTTTATTCATGTTATACTGCATCTAATAATAATGCCACCGCTTTTGTGCGATGGCATTATTGTAATTATATCAATTATAATCCCTTAGTCTTTCGCACCTTGTTCTTTTACCGCCGGGGCTACCTGTTCGGTATCTGCTTTTTTACTGCCTCCATTGGTATTACGTAAGTTTTTCCAGCTATCACCATCCCACAAAAAGGCTGCTATAAACCAGATAAACAAACACAGGGGAACCACAATGGTCATAATCATATTCCTTATTTCATCGCCCAGGTGCATAAACACACTTACAATGTAATATGCCTTTGCAAGCGACAGGATGCAGATAACACCCTTTACAAATAATATCATTCCCGAACTGCCATACCAGTGGCGGGCAAGGCCAAAGCCCAGTACCAGTTCAACAACAGTTATTGCAGAAAGCAGCCAAAACACTCTCCAGATACGGCCTGTGCCGGATGATGGTGCTGTGGCAAAACTAACTTCCGGTGATGTGATAACATGTTCGCTCATAATCTAAATATATATTGTCAATCTTATTATTAAATCAATTTGCCGTTTCTGTTTTGCTTAGATAAGATAAAAGCAAAGGAACACAAATACCCAAACCAGGTCTACAAAGTGCCAGTACAAACCTGTTTTCTCAATCATTTCATAATGACCACGCTGGTCAAAATGGCCAAGCTTTGTTTTGTAGTACATGATAATATTTATTACTACGCCACTTAATACGTGAAAACCATGAAAGCCGGTGATGCCAAAGAAGTAACCACCAAATGCCCTTGGTCCTGTTTGTGTTACATGAACATTGGCTGCCTGTATCATTTTTACCAGCTCTCCGTCGGCCATTTTTGCTACATCGTGATGCGCACCTGTTTCTGCTCCGTGGTGCAGGGTAGACGCTATAGACACCAATTGATCATGCGGCGTTTTTTGCAGCGCAGCAGCTATGGCTTCATGTGGCAGATCTGCTCCCCAGGGGTTACCCGTTACAGTAGTAGGTAAAATGGATAACGAGCCATTATCTAATATTGAAATATGCTCACCAGTGAGTAAGTGCGTCCACTCCCAGGCCTGGCAGCCCAAAAAGGCAATACCACCAAGGATAGTCCAGAACATGTACTTCTCAACACCCTTGCGGTTCATGTGGTGGCCGGCATGTACGGCCAATACCATAGTTACAGAGCTGGCAATCAGGATAAAGGTCATTAAACTCACAAATGCCAATGGCAAATCCATGTGGCCAAAGCCGGGAAACGCATTGAACACCCTGTTGGGATCGGGCCAGTAGTTTACACTGAAACGTATGGTACCGTAGCTGATAAGGAATGCCCCGAAGGTAAACGCATCACTCATCAGAAAGTACCACATCATTACTTTGCCGTAACTGGCGTTAAACGGGCTTCTGCCTCCGTTCCACCACTTTGTTCCCGCCGGTATTGCTGCTGTTGCCATAAATATTAAATTCTATAATTCAGTTAGTATGCTAAGTTCTTAAAATCTCTTCCCGTTTTCAATGCTGCGCTGTTACTCCTTCTACTTTATCATCACCAGAAAAAGCAGCAGGTACACCCACAGAATATCTACAAAATGCCAGTAAGTAGCCATCACTTCCACCGGCACACTGCTGTAGTTCCTCACTTTTATGCTGAATGCTTTTGCAAACATTACAGCCAGCGCTACCACTCCCCCTATTACGTGTAAGGCATGCAGCCCCACAATCACGTATAAAAAATCAACAGAATTTGTTTTGCCCAATGCCAATCCGGCTTTTACAAATTGTGCAAAACCCACCGCCTGCATGGCTACAAAAAGCATACCCAGCAAGAACGTTACTGTAAGCAGGCTTCTGTACTTAGCCATCATGCGCTGCTTAAAATTGCGTACTGCCAAAAACATGGTGATACTGCTCAGCACTATTGCGGCTGTGCTGTACCAGAATACCATTGGGATGTCAAAACCTGTCCAGTTTGCCTGGCTGCGCCTTACCACGTAAGCGCTGGTTAATCCTGCAAACATCATGATAATGCTTCCGATGCCAATCCACATGGTAAACTTGTGTGGATGAATTTTTTTTCTGCCACTGCCAGTCCCCGCATTTCCGATATTTATTTCTGCCATCATCATTTCACGTTAAGCCGGTTACACACCGGTCATTGTTTTGTCTGCCAGCAGCGCCAGCAGCACTATTGCTAAATAAAAATAGGAACTGAACATCACCTTTCTTGCACTTGCCACATCCATTTTTATATACAGCTTTACACTTACATACACCATCCACAGGTTGCAACCCAGCAGTATCCACATACTCGTCATACCGCTTATATTCACCATTACAGGCAACATGCCCACCGGTATCATTACTGCACTGTAAATAATCGTTTGCAATGCGGTAAACTTTGTTGGTCCTTTATCGCTTGGTAAAAGTTTAAACCCGGCTTTTGAATAATCCTGGTGTGCTACCCAGGCTATTGCCCAAAAATGAGGAAA